>JAJAZF010000354.1 GCA_026785875.1 Chamaesiphon sp.
ACTAATGGTACTGGCAAAAATGCCGCGATCGGATTAGGAGAAGTAGGTAAAACCGGAACGACAGATGATAACGTGGATTTGTGGTTTATCGGCTTTATTCCCGATCGCCAAGTAGTCACTGGCGTTTGGTTGGGCAATGATAATAATTCACCCACCAAGGGAAGTAGCGCACAGGCAGCTCAATTATGGGGTAATTATATGGGTTCAGTTTATAAGTGAGCTTGGCAATTTTATTGTGAGTGGCTCTTACACAATCTAGTTAAGTTATCCCTCGATTGATAAAGTTAGGGACAATTCATGAATTATCCCTAACTTTTAGAAAGAGATATTTTAACGGAACAGCGAAAGTCCCCACCCTCAGCGAAGCGCGGTGGGGATGGATAGAGAGTGAGGCGACGATTGCCCGTCCCACAAGACTCAGAATCTTTAGATCGAGGGAGATGGGACGGGCATGTTGTCGCCCACAAATTCCTTGCTTTTTCTTTGCTTTCTCCTTGCTCATCATCTATAGTATTATCAACAACCTTAGTTAATGATAATGTATCAGGCTTACAAATTCCGACTATACCCAACAGCCGAACAGCAGCAATATTTTGCTGGTGCCTTCGGCTGTGCGCGTTGGTTCTGGAACCATAGCCTAAATCTTTGTCAGGAAACATATAAAGCTACTGGTAAAGGGCTAAGTCGGGGTGCGATTCAAGGATTGCTCCCTAATCTCAAAAAGGAATATCCTTGGATGAAGAAAGGTGCTTATTCGCAATCTTTGCAGGTTGTTGCACTAAATCTGTCTGTTGCCTATCAGAACTTCTTTGAGAAAAAAGCCGGATTTCCTAGCTTCAAATCAAAGCACGGTCGGCAGTCTGTTAGTTATCCTCAGAATGTCAAATTAAGCGAGAAATTTATCAAGCTACCAATCATTGGAGAGATTGCTTGTAAAGTTCATCGAACTTTTGATGGGACTATCAAAACCGTCACGATCTCTAAAAATCCAGATGGTTCGTATTTTGCTTCTATATTGGTTGACGATGGAAGTGGCGACATAGATTGCAGTACTGATGGTAAGGCAATCGGACTGGATGTAGGCTTGATTGATTTCTGTGTAACCAGTGATGGTAGTAAGTATAAAAACCCTCGCCATCTCAAAAAGCACAGTAGAAATCTCAAACGTAAACAGCAGAAACTTAGTCGCAAACAGAAAGGGAGTAAAGCTAGATATCAAGCCAGAAGATTAGTGGCTAAAGTCCACTCTAAGATCAAACGAGTTCGCGAAGATTTTCTACACAAACTATCCCGCAAGATAGTAGACGATAACCAAGTCATTGCAGTAGAGGATCTCAACGTCAAAGGTATGGTACGCAACCACTGTTTAGCTAAAGCGATTAGCGATGCTGGCTGGGGAATGTTCGGTACAATGCTCAAGTACAAAGCTGAAAAAGATGGTAAAACCTATATTGAGGTTGACCGATTTTTTCCTAGTTCTAAAACTTGTAATCATTGCCTTCACAAAGTATCTGAAATGCCTTTGGATGTTCGTCATTGGGACTGTCCTCACTGTAAAAACAGGAACGATCGCGATACGAATGCCGCGAAAAATATCAGAGATGAAGCCTTGCGGTTTTTGGCATTAGGAACTAGTGCTGCTGCCAGTGGAGGGAGTGTAAGTCGTGGTGGCAAGATTTCGGTCTTGTCGGACGCTGTTCCCCTTGAATCTGGAAGCTACCCGCTCAGCGTAAGCGGCGGGTAGTAGTTCACGCACTTTCCACTAATTCTTTATCTGTTAGCTTGGATAATTTGAGTTTACGTTTGAAAGCGACCGCCGATCCAAACGCCATGAGCGACCCCAACATCGTCATCGGTTCGGGGACAGGTGTAGGTGAGACAGTTTGAAATGCTAGATCGCCAATTAGCCGATGTGTGGCGGTGGTTGGATGAATATTATCCCAAAAAAGATAGGTATCGGGGTTCGGACAACCAACTAACAAGCATCCATCTGTGGCATTATTAAACCCCACAATGCTGGGATTGGCAACAACTTGCTTAAATAACGAATTAACATCAAGTAAGCTCAATTTGACACTAGAATTAGCTTGACTCAAACTATCGATACTTGCCGCTAAAGCAGTATTATGCAATAGGGTTAGGGTATCAAGACCCGTAGCAATAGTCGGATCGTTGCGAGTGCTAGGCAGCTTACCTAAATCTGGTAAGTTAAAGACCAAAATATTTTTGGCTTGGCGTGTTTGAATTAAAGTATCGATCTCACTAGCCAAATTGCCAACTGGTACGCCTGGATCTGTTGTCGTCCCTGCCAAATAATCATTGGCTCCCCCCCAAATTACGTACAGGGCATTGGGATCGCTAATCTCAGCAGCAGGATTGCCAGGATTTACCTGTTGTTGGATGCCCACGAAACTAGGCGATAAAGCCTGCCCAGTATTAAATGTACCAGTCGTGGCACCACCGATCGCAAAGTTAGTATTCGGATTGGTAGCTATGTCCAATCTGTTGGCGAGGTATTCAACCCAAATCGGCCCGTTGGAAAACCTGCCACCGCCATTATCGTAAGCTGGAAATTTGAATTGTGCGGGAAGAGTACTTGTGGCTGCGGCGGCTCGCCCTAGATCGGAAAGACTATCTCCGTAGACTACTATTTGACTAAAAGTTGCGGCGATCGCCCGAACAGGAACTAGACTAGCGGCAATAATTAATCCACAAACGATTGAAAATCTTTTCATTTGGATCTCTGGGTAAAGATTGGAAGATTATCTGATGTGACAAAAGTACTCTCACGATCCTAGCTTAGTAGTACCCAAATCCAGAGCGTGTAGTCACAAATCGTAATTGTGGTGATTTGGCTAATATCGATCGCAATTGAATTAAAAAAGAGAGCAGAAAATTAATTTTCTGCTCTCCAAATAAATATTAGTTCCAAAAACTTAGAACTATCACTAGTTCACTTTCCCAATCTATGGTTTGTGAACGATGAAGCTCAATACTTGGCACTGTTTGATGTTGTCAAAACCAACAACACGAACGTAACAATGACCGTATTCACTCCGGCAAGCACGAACTTCAGCTAAGATTTCGTTAGTGGTAGTCGCGTTGAATAATGGCAACTTCCAGAGTGTCCAGTAGTGCTGGGTAGGCTCAGATTCTTTACTGAACTCAACACCAGGAATGTATCCTTGATCGAGCATGTATTGAAGCTGCTTGGCAATTTGAGCATCGCTCAATGGTGGCAAGTAGGAAAAAGTCTCAAAGCGACGTTCAAAAGATAAAGTTTGCATTTCTATTTGCTCTACGGCTAAATATAGTTGAGATGAGGATGTATCTTGGTAACTATGAGTTACTCAGATGATGATTCGAGATGACTGCTCGGCTCGATAATGGATAGCTGCGATAGCTTCTCTAGCTGTTGCTTGCGATGCTGACTGTTCTTGTGCTTGATATCATGAGACACCATCTCGGGCAGATCGTCCATGATTTCTTCGACTAGATACTCCCTCACCGTCATAATTCGGAAGGCTAACTCCTGGTTTTCTGCCAGGAGTGCGAGTAAATAGACTTCGCCATCTTGAAGAATCGATCGACTGGAGAAGCTGTGCAACCACCGTGCGAGGGTGGGATTTGTCTCCATCAATTGAGCCAGAACAGTCTGCACCGCTTGATAAGTCAAGTAGCTAGAGATTACTTTGGTCGTAGCTTTGGCAACTTGTTTGCGATCCATTATCCAAAGGTGAAGAGATTGGGAATAGTGACTAGCGATCGGCATTAACTACTAATTCGCTATCAACTATCAACTATCAACTATCAACTGTTTTTACAGAGTATCCATTGCTTCAAACTCAAACTTGATTTCTTTCCAAAGTTCGAGGGCAACAGCTAGTTCTGGCGACCATTTACCAGCTTCACGGAGGATATCGCCACCTTCACGCATCAGGTTACGACCTTCGTTACGTGCTTGGATACAAGCTTCGAGTGCGACGCGGTTTGCCATTGCACCAGGAGCGTTACCCCAAGGGTGTCCAGCAGTACCACCACCAAATTGGAGGCAAGAATCATCGCCGAAGATTTCGACTAGTGCAGGCATGTGCCAAACGTGGATACCACCAGAAGCAACAGGCATGACACCAGGCATAGAAGCCCAATCTTGGGTGAAGAAAATACCGCGTGAGCGATCTTCTTCTACATAGTTTTCACGCATTAGGTCAACAAAACCCATGGTGATACCTTTTTCGCCTTCGAGTTTACCTACAACGGTACCAGAGTGAAGGTGATCGCCACCAGACATCCGTAGGCATTTCGCAAGCACGCGGAAGTGGATACCGTGATTTTTTTGACGATCGATTACTGCGTGCATTGCGCGGTGAATGTGCAGTAATACGCCGTTGGCACGACACCATTTAGCTAGGGAAGTGTTGGCAGTAAAACCACCAGTGAGGTAGTCGTGCATGATGATCGGAGTGCCGATTTCTTTGGCGAACTCTGCACGTTCCATCATTTCTTCGCAGGTAGGCGCAGTCACGTTGAGGTAGTGACCTTTGATTTCGCCAGTTTCTGCTTGGGATTTTTCGATCGCTTCTTGAACGAACAAGAAACGGTCGCGCCAACGCATGAAGGGTTGTGAGTTGATGTTCTCGTCATCTTTGGTGAAGTCTAGACCACCACGAAGAACTTCATAAACTGCCCGACCATAGTTTTTAGCCGACAGACCGAGTTTAGGTTTGATCGTACAACCTAGTAACGGACGACCATATTTATTTAATTTATCGCGCTCTACGGTAATCCCGTGAGGAGGACCTTGGAAGGTCTTGAGATAAGCAACTGGAATACGTAAATCTTCTAAACGTAATGCCCGAATCGCTTTGAAACCAAATACGTTACCTACTAATGAGGTAAGCATGTTGGTAACAGAACCTTCTTCAAATAAATCTAAAGGATAGGCAATAAAGCAAAAATATTGGTTGTCTTCACCTTGAACTGGCTCGATGTGGTAACAACGACCTTTGTACCGATCCAAGTCGGTGAGCAAGTCAGTCCAAACAGTCGTCCAGGTACCTGTGGAAGATTCAGCGGCTACAGCAGCACCAGCTTCTTCTGCGGGTACTCCAGGTTGAGGAGTCATCCGAAAAGCTGCGAGTAAGTCTGTGTCTTTGGGGGTATAGTCAGGAGTGTAGTAAGTTAAACGATAGTCTTGTACACCAGCCTTGTACCCAGTCTTGGCCTGAGTTTGAGTTTGCGCGTAAGCCATAAATTTCCTAACCTTCAGGAACCAGTTGAGATTTCTTGTTAAAACTAACTATATCAGTAAGTGCATAAGTTTTGGTTCCGATCTTTTGACGATCGTGATAAGAGGATTTTATATGTGTACCATCGACGGGGATCTATACACCCACAGCGGTTATGGCACATTAAAAAGGTGGTTAGATAAGTATCTAACCACCAATAATTAAGATTTGAAAATGTTATTTTTTGTTAACTTACTGCTTTGCTTTCGTCAGCACTTCAGAGGTGAAATCAATCTGTCACCTTGCGGTAGTAGATCGCAGATCGACTAGACTTTCTTGGGCGAAAGTAACATCATCATGTTACGTCCCTCTTTTTTGGGAAACTGCTGAACTTCAGCTATTTCCTGGAGGTCGTTTGCCATCCGTCTGAGGACTTTTTCGGCTAGATCGCTATGTTGGATCTCACGTCCGCGAAATGTGATGGTAGCTTTGACTTTATCGCCAGATTTAATAAATCGATCGGCTTGACTAACTCGCACTTGGTAGTCATGTTCCTCGATCGTGTACCGCATTTTGACTTCTTTGACTTCCGCAGTATGCTGCTTCTTCTTCGCTTCGCGAGCTTTCTTTTCTAGTTCAAACTTATATTTCCCGTAGTCCATAATCCGACATACAGGTGGATCGGCTTTGTCACTGACAAGCACTAAATCCAGTCCGTTCTCATCGGCAATCCCCTGCGCCTCTTGAGGCGTGAGAATGCCTAGCTGTTCGCCATCGGTACCGATGACGCGAATTTGTGGAAACCGGATACGTTCGTTGATTTGAGGAAGATCGCGGGTGCGTCTTTTTTCGATGATGGGGGATTTAATAGCTATGGGATTTTCTGGTGGGTAAGTGGTCTGGTTATCCTCAATTACAGCTAGCTGTAAAATCAGTCTAAACTAGATAACTAAATGTTATTTAGCTTGATACTACTATTTTACCCAAGATCTGAAGATTGGGAACGAAAGTTAATATTTTTTAAGCTTATGTAACCTTTTTAAGGTATTGAGGACTGACAGGCATTTAGGAGACTGTATGTTGCGGACTTGGCATCAGAAAGTAGGAAATCAGCGAGATTGGGTGTGGCGGGGTTGGCAGACTCGATATACTTACCAGCGATGTAGCAGCGATCGCATTACTTTGCCCCCAGTATTATTGCTGCATGGTTTCGGGGCATCGATCGGTCATTGGCAGCACAATTTAGAGTTTTTGGCAACCAACCATACTGTCTATGGACTAGATCTCGTCGGTTGGGGCGGTTCGCGGAAGCCTGATATTCAGTACGACATCGATTTGTGGGTCGATCAAGTTTACGATTTTTGGCAGACATTTATTGGTCAACCGCTGATTTTGGTCGGTAACTCCATCGGTTCATTGGTGGCTCTAGTTGCCGCCGCTAAATACCCAGAGATGGCAACTAGTCTAGTGATGGTCAGTTTACCAGATCTCTCCGCCGAACAGGAGATGATTCCGCGATCGATTCAACCATTAGTCAATGGCATCAAGCGCGTCATCCTAAATCCGCCGCTACTACACACATTATTTCGGGTAGTAAGTCAGCCCAAAGTCGCCAAAAAATGGGCACAAATCGCTTATGCTAATCCCGATCGAGTCACAGATGAATTAGTCGATCTATTTATCACTCCAGCGCGAGAACGGGAGGCTCCCGCTGCATTTGTAAAAATTATGCAGGGAATGACTAGTAGTAATTTTTCCCCAAATATTCGCAAACTGCTACCAGAGATGAATATCCCGATGCTCCTACTTTGGGGTAGTGACGATCGGATGATTCCGCAAGGAACAGCAGGAATATTGCTAAAATTGAATCCCTTACTGGAGCTGGTTAATTTAGCAGGTGCTGGGCATTGTGCCCATGATGAAATGCCCGAACTCGTAAATGAAACGATTCGCAACTGGCTCGATGCACTAGCAGTTCAGCAATACCCACAATCGGAGGTAGAAGCATCAGATCTCAATCCACAAACTTTAGATCTGATAAACCCCCACCCCCTACTACCGATTAACCAACAGTAACTTGGTCGATGCTGACATCAGTAGTACCAGAAACACCACTGGCTAGCTCGACCATCCGATCGAGAATTTCTTGGCTGGGTACAGAACCTTTTAAAACCACACTACCGCCAGTTTGAGCGACCCATAAGCCTTCTACATCCGTAACGGACGCATCCTCATCAAAAGCTAGCGCGACGCGCTTGGACAAGCCGCTTTGGTCGTATTCGCCATTGAGTCCGACGCGCTCTGGTGCTACTTCTCCACCAGTTTCAGGATCTGTGGCTTCAGGTGCGGGGGCAGGATTGACTTCTGCATCTGCTGGTTTTTCCATGCCGAAGATCTTCTGTAAGAAACCCATGATTGCAATACTCCATCTAAAAACATAAACCCTACCTATTATGTAGGTTATTTGTGACTAAAGACGAAGATGACTACAATTTTTTTAAGATTGTGACGATGAAAAATTGTGAGACAATATTAGGCTTTAGGCTTTAGGCTTGAGGGATTGAGGACGTTTGCGTTCCTCTTACCCCTAAGACCTAAGACCTAAGACCTAACACCTAACACCTAACACCTAACACCTAACTAGCATGAAACATACTCTATCTGTATTGGTTGAAGATGAAGCTGGAGTACTGACTCGGATTGCGGGATTATTTGCCCGCAGGGGGTTTAATATCGAAAGCCTAGCTGTTGGCCCCGCCGAACAAGAAGGTCGATCGCGTGTGACAATGGTAATTGATGGCGATGACCACTCGATCGAGCAATTGACCAAACAGTTGTATAAACTAGTAAATATCCTCAAGGTATTGGATATTACAGATATTCCGTGTGTGGAACGAGAATTGATGCTGCTCAAGGTTAATGCGAGTAGTGCCCATCGATCGGAAATTATCGAACTCGCGAATATTTTTAGGGCGCGAGTAGTGGATGCCGCCGAAGATGCCCTGACACTAGAAGTAGTCGGCGATCCTGGTAAAATTGTCGCGATAGTTCAAGTATTACAAAAATTTGGGATCAAGGAGATTGCCCGTACGGGAAAGGTTGCCCTATCGAGAGAATCGAAAGTTAATACTGAGTTTTTGAAATTATAAATAATTTAGCTGGTTGATTAAGTAATAAGTAATAAGTTCGTTTTTGAGACAGGGATTCAAACCCCATCTCAAAAACTATCTGCCTTTAGGCGTTGGCTAATTAGCCTTGTTACTGGGTAAGCCGATCTGTTGAGATTGCTACTACCCGATTGTAATTATTTATGATTAGAGCGTTACCAGCGGATTACTGTTGGTTAGAATTTGTGGGTTCTCTACTGGGAGCTAATCATGCTATAATTATAAAATAAATATTAAGATTGTATTTATTGGTGTAGCAACTGTTTTCAACTTAAAACCATCTATGTGATGAAATCGCTAGATGTGGCGATCGATCTACCTCAACTTGTCGAACTAGAATAGATGTTGTTTAATTGCTAGTACTTCGATCGAAATGCTGTAACGTTTTTGGTAACTTTAGCGAGTGTAAATTATTTTGGCTGGTTCTCTCACAATTGCAGTTCTAGCTGACTCTGCGGACTTATTACCGTTGTTGAGTCAATACCTAAGTCCCGAACGTTACATGCTCCAGTATTTTACCAACCAATCAGATTTTTTAGAAAACGTGGAAATGGTCGAGCAGGAGCTAGATTGTTTAGTATTTTACTCCGAGCACCAGCTACTACCAGTCATCAACCATCTTTACCATCGTGGGCAAGTGTTACCTGTAGTCATCATTCATAGATTGATTCCCAACAGGTTGCCAAATTCCCCAAACACTACAGCTACCAACTTTGCCGGATCTAGTAGTTATATTTATCAGCCATCTGAAGTAATTTTGGCAGTAACAGAGATGTCCGACATTGCAATAGCAATTGATAAAGCCATTGCCAAGTTCTTGAACCTAACTCCGATCGTGTTAGCATCCGAGCAACCTCAGCCCGAAATTGAGGCGGACGTCGCCCGCGAACCAAACTTTCTACTCCAACAACAAAGTCGTCTAGCACACAAGCTCAATGAGCGTCTGGGATATCTAGCAGTCTATTACAGACGCAGCCCCAACCAATTTTTCCGATATCTCGACAGGCAACAGAAGCAAGAGCTACTAAAACAGTTAAAATCTCAATACCGAGAAATAGTCCTCGACTACTTTGCCGATAGTAGTCAGATCGATATCAAAATCGATGAATTTATCAGCTCGGCATTTTTTAGAGATCTAGCTGTTTCCGAGATTGTCAAGATTCACATGGAATTGATGGAGGAATTCTCAAACCAGCTAAAATTGGAAGGACGCAGTGAGGAGATCTTGCTAGACTACCGCCTCACTCTGATTGACATCATTGCCCATCTGTGTGAAATGTATCGTCGATCGGTACCGCGAGAGATCTCGTAGTCATGGAGATCTAAAACTAGGTGTTGGCAAGATGCTGCATGGGTAAAGAAGCTATGGCGAGCTTAAATAATCTTCAATATTTCACCCTTGACAATTTGTAGGTTAATTTATGACTCCATTAATGAAAACTTACGTCCTAAAGCTCTATGTGGCTGGAAATACGCCCAACTCAGTCCGGGCACTCCGAACTCTAAAGAATATCTTAGAGGAAGAGTTTAAAGGCGTATATGCCCTTAAAGTAATTGATGTGCTCAAAAACCCTCAACTAGCAGAAGAGGATAAAATTTTAGCGACTCCCACACTATCGAAAGTTTTGCCGCTACCAGTACGAAAAATTATTGGCGATCTATCCGATCGAGAAAAAGTGTTGATTGGCTTGGATCTTTTATATGAAGAACTATCCGAACGCGAAGAGGATTTCTAGAGACTCAAACCCTAGCAGTTAGAACCATCTAATCCATTTATCGAGTTGAATTAGTTGTTTAGTTAAAAAAATTCAAATCTCCGCAATGACCAGTACGAATCAACTAGCAGAACGTCCGGTAAATCCTTTAGGTGTGCAGAAAATCCACACCATGATCGAAGGTTTCGATGACATCTCTCATGGTGGCTTACCCGCTGGTAGAACAACGATCCTCAGTGGCACATCGGGAACTGGAAAAACCATGTTAGCCGTTCAGTTTGTTTACAACGGGATTCAATACTTTGATGAGCCTGGTATCTTTGTAACTTTTGAGGAATCACCTGCTGATATTATCAAAAACGCGCACAGTTTTGGCTGGGATCTTCAAAAGTCGATCGATGATGGTAAGTTATTTATCCTCGATGCTTCTCCAGATCCAGAGGGGCAAGAGGTAGTTGGTAGTTTCGATCTTTCTGCCTTGATCGAACGGGTTCAGTATGCCTTTGTTAAATATAAAGCCAAGCGCGTCTCGATCGATTCCGTCACGGCGATTTTCCAACAATACGATGCAGCCTCAGTAGTTAGACGCGAAATCTTTCGGCTAGTAGCACGACTCAAGCAAATGGGTGCCACTACTATTATGACAACCGAGCGCGTCGAAGAATATGGCCCCGTCGCTCGATTTGGCGTTGAAGAATTTGTTTCGGATAACGTGGCGATCGTCCGAAATGTGCTAGAAGGAGAACGTCGCCGTCGGACGATCGAAATCCTCAAACTTAGGGGTACTACCCATATGAAGGGAGAATATCCCTTTACGATTACCAACAACGGCATCAATATCTTCCCATTGGGGGCAATGCGCCTCACCCAGAAGTCTTCCAATGTGCGGGTATCATCTGGAGTCAAAGCTCTAGATGTGATGTGTGGTGGCGGCTATTTCAAGGATTCGATCATCCTCGCTGCCGGAGCGACAGGAACAGGCAAAACTCTATTAGTGAGCAAATTTATCCAAGAAGCCTGTTTGGCTGGAGAACGGGCAATTTTGTTCGCTTATGAAGAGTCGCGCGCGCAATTATCGCGGAACGCTTCTTCCTGGGGAATTGATTTTGAAGGATTGGAGCAAAAAGGATTACTCAAAATCCTCTGTACCTATCCAGAATCAGCCGGATTGGAAGAGCATTTACAAACAATTAAATCTGAAATCGCCGAATTCAAACCCGATCGAATTGCGATCGATTCGCTTTCAGCTTTGTCACGAGGAGTGAGTAATAACTCTTTTAGACAGTTTGTAATTGGCGTAACAGGTTATGCCAAGCAGGAAGAAATTACTGGATTTTTCACCAATACTTCCGACCAGTTTATGGGATCTAATTCAATCACTGATTCCCATATTTCAACAATTACCGATACAATTTTGATGCTCCAGTATGTAGAAATTCGTGGAGAAATGGCGCGAGCACTCAACGTATTTAAGATGCGGGGTTCGTGGCATGATAAAGGTATTCATGAATACACCATCAGTCAGGATGGAGCAGAAATCAAGGATTCCTTCCGTAACTATGAAGGCATTATCAGTGGTTCGCCGAGTCGGATTGCGATCGATGAAAAGTATGAGCTTTCGCGAATCGTTCGTGCGGTTAGTGATAAATCTATTGAATAATTAATATATTTTTATAGTAAGTTGAAGCAGTTACATCATATTTAATACCGAAATTTTGTCCAGCCTCTTTATTTTACCCGATCGAGTAGTTCCCCGTTTATCATAAACTGTCTTCAATATCACAGGAAATAAGTATCGATATGAACTTATCACCAAAAGCAATGAGAGCGATCGCAGAAGCATTAGAATTTCGGATCGCAGCCTATCAAAGTCAATTGGATTCGGAAGAATTATCTGAGGATAAAGTTTCAGATCTAACGAATGATTCGATGTTTTTGGAATCATTGTTACAAGAAATGCGAACAGCTTTAGCTCTTCCTGTTGCTCCGGTTTTTTAATCGCTCGAAACCTCTCGATCGAACCCAATAACATTTAAATCGAGCACTCAATTTCAACAGATCGATAGTCATAGCTCAAATTCGATCTGGTAGTCACTCTAAGATACTTTCGACATCAGTGTCTAAAAGTTATCCCAGAATTTGGTTTGCATAGTTTTATCATTCATGTGGGATCTAAATGCTGCAAATATGTAGAGATATTTGGGAATAATAACATAACGCTAGTTAAAACCGATCGATATGTTAAACAAGGTAGGGGGAAAAGTTGAGTTTAAAAGTGAAGCTGAACTCGAAAAATTTGTCTACGGGCACTTAGATGAGTTGTTAGCACTCCAGCCAATTGCTAAACAATATAGAATCAACAGTGATATTTGTGATATTTTAGCGGTTGACGATCGACAGCGATTGAGCATTATTGAGCTAAAGAATGTAGAAGATCGATATATCGTCCAACAACTGACTAGATATTATGAGAGTTTAGTTGAAGAAAAACCATTTTCAAATTTAGTCAACTATGAAAATGATATAAGGCTGATTGCCATTACTCCATCATTCCATCAACACAACTTAGTAGATAGAAAACATACCAAGCTAGAGATTGAGTTTTGGAGCTTTGAGATCGCGCAAATTAAAGGCACAAAGAATATATCATTTACCTTGACTAACTGTGATACCAATGAGAAAAATATATCGCAGATATCAACAGGTAGAAATAATGATGTCTTGCCAAAGGAGAAAGTACAAAAGGCACAAATAGAGTGGAGTGAAGATCCTAAGGAGCGATGGAAGCAATATGTAATGGTTAATGCCTCCTATATTGATGCTGTTGATTACTATATGAGGCTAAATTATTCATCCAAGTTGGGAATTAATACATTAACGGCAGAAGAAGTAAGAGACAAATCTAAAAAATACAAACGTGCTTGTACAAAGGAATTCAAGATTAAATTAGAACTCTTATCTGATGAAAGTGGAATAACTAGAAAA
>JAJAZF010000355.1 GCA_026785875.1 Chamaesiphon sp.
AATACCTCGATCGGTGAAGCGGCTGAAACATTTATAATAGTAGCAGTGCATAAAACCTAAATGGTGAGCAGTGCCCACCCTACTTTAGACTACTTTAGACTTTCTAACTAAAACCCAAAGCCTAACTCCTAATCCCTAACTCTTAACCTATGCCTTCTGTAATCGTTGACAGCAAAAACCGCCTGACAGACTTGATTAAACGTTACCGCGATCGCGTGGATTATTTGGCGATTAGACTAGAAGAGTCCGAAGGGACAGATATCCTGATCCGAGGCGATAAAGTCGAAACTCTGAGTGAGGATCTAGCCGTCGGTGGTCAGGTACGTGCGTGTTATAAGGGGGGTTGGGGTTTTGCGAGTTTTAATCGGCTAGAGACGCTCACAGACCGGATTGAAGAAGCGATCGCGGCGGCGAGAATCATTGGCGAAGATGAGACAATTCTGGCACCGATCGAGATTATTCAGACTAGTTGTAGTTTGCCGTTGACTGGTACCGATCCGCGCCACATCTCAATTGCGCGGAAGAAGGCTCTGTGCGAACATTACAACAAGATTTTGCAGACTACCGATCGGCGGATTGCCACGACTTCGGTACGCTATGGCGATAGTGCTCAACACATCGTCCTAGCTACTTCAGAAGGTACTCTAATCGAGCAGTCGTGGATCGATATGGAAATTCGGTTCGCAGCGACAGCGCGGAATGGGGATACAGTCCAAACCGGACGCGAAACCCTCGGTTCCCGCAAAGCTTACGAAGATACCATCGGACTCGATCGACAGGTAGAGAGTGCCGCTCAACGTGCTGTAGCTGCTCTGTCCCTGCCACCTGTCAAGGGCAATGCTTATACTGTCGTGATCGACCCCATTTTGAGTGGATTATTTGTCCATGAGGCATTTGGACACCTATCAGAGGCAGATTCGATGTATGAAAATCCCGACCTATTGGAAGTGATGACAATGGGACGACGCTTTGGTTGTAAAGAGTTGCAGATATTTGATGGCGCAGCACCAGCCGGACATCGGGGTAGCTATTTGTATGATGATGAGGGGACTCCAGCGACGACGACACAATTAATTGAGGATGGCGTATTAGTGGGGCGGCTGCACTCGCGGGAAACGGCGGGAAAGTTGGATGAGACAGCGACAGGAAATGCTCGGTGCTTGAATTATCATTATCCCCCGATCGTGCGGATGACAAATACTTGGATCGATCGCGGACATACACCAGTGGCGGATCTATTTTCAGGTATCAAAGAGGGCGTATATGCCCGAAATTGGTTGGGGGGCATGACTAATGGTGAGATGTTTACCTTTGGTGCGGGTGAGGCGTGGATGATCCGCAATGGGGAAATTGCCGAACCTGTGCGAGATGTAACTCTGTCAGGAAATGTGTTTAAGACGTTGGGGGATATTGAAGGGATTGGGGATGATTTTTATTGGGATGAGTCTGGCGGCTGTGGGAAAGCTGGGCAAGGTGGCTTGGCTGTTGGGGTTGGTGGGCCGAGTCTGCGGATTCGAGATGTAGTCGTCGGTGGCGATATGGACGACTTGGAGGACGAGGATTAATTAGTTGATAGTTGACACTTCGGCTACGCTCAGTGCAAGTAGTTGATAGTTGATAGCGATTCGCTAAACCCTGGGGTTCCCCGTTCGCGCCCCAGCATCCTAAAAACAATCCACCTCAAGGTGTCGTGTCGGGTGAACCGACGCGTGGGGATTTAAACCCCTAGGCTGCGTTAAGACCATTCACCCTTACCAGCCTTTGCGTTATGGGGGAAAGGGAGTAAAATTAGATCCTGTATGACTGATGTGAATTCGTCATCGATCGGGAGTCAATCTCCCCACTATCAATAAAAACCTAGCTGTCAACAGAGTTAATTATGACTGTGAGTGCGATTACTGCTGATGCGTCGTCGGGTGATTCTTCTGAACAGAGGCTACAACGAACCATTTTTGATGCAATTATTATTGGTTCGGGCATTGGCGGATTGGTGACGGCGACTCAGTTGGCGGCTAAGGGTGCGAAGGTATTAGTATTGGAGAGCTATCTGATTCCGGGCGGGAGTTCGGGGTATTTCGATCGCCAGGGGTATCGGTTTGACGTTGGTGCTTCGATGATTTTTGGATTTGGGCAAAAAGGTACTACTAATTTATTGACTCGTGCATTGGCGGCGGTGGGAGAAAAGATCGAAACGATTGCCGATCCGGTGCAGGTGCAATATCATTTACCCAACGATTTAGATATTAAGGTTCATCAGGATTACGAGCAGTTTTTACAGGAATTATTTGCTAAGTTTCCGCATGAAGCTAAAGGAATTAGACAATTTTATGATGAGTGTTGGCGGGTATTCAATTGTCTGAATGCAATGGATTTGTTGTCGCTCGAAGAGTTGCGGTATTTGACTCGTGTCTTTTTTCAGCATCCTGCCGCTTGTCTGGGTTTGGTAAAGTATTTACCGCTAAATGTCGGGGATATTGCGCGGAAGTATATCAAAGATCCAGATGTCCTCAAGTTTATCGATATTGAGTGCTATATTTGGTCGGTAGTACCTGCCGAACTCACACCGATGATTAATGCGGGAATGGTATTTTCAGATAGACATTATGGGGGGATTAATTATCCCAAAGGTGGTGTCGGACAAATCGCCCAAAAGTTAGTAGCTGGCTTGGAAAAAGCTGGCGGTGAAATCCACTACAAGTCACGGGTGAAAAAAATCATCACCGAGCAAGGTCGGGCTGTCGGGGTAGAATTGGCAAGTGGCAAGATTTTTCGCGCTAAACGGATCGTATCCAATGCGACGCGGTGGGATACTTTCGAGAAACTGTTACCATCAGCAGAGATGCCCACCAAGGAGCGCAAATGGCAGCAACGCTATCAAAAGTCTCCAGCTTTCTTGAGTCTGCATCTAGGCGTGGAAGCGAAGATATTACCTGCGGGGACTGAGTGTCACCATGTATTGCTAGAAGATTGGACGCAGATGGAGGAGCCAGAAGGGACGATTTTTGTGTCGATTCCCACTTTACTCGATCCGAGTTTGGCACCAGATGGATATCATATTATCCATGCTTTTACCCCCAGTTGGATGAGTGATTGGGAAGGTTTGAGCCATTGTGATTATGAAGCAAAAAAAGAAGCCCAAGCAGGATTGATCATCGATCGATTGGAGCGGATTTTCCCTGGGTTAGACGCGGGTTTAGATTTTATGGAGGTTGGTACTCCACGCACTCACAGACGCTTTCTCGGTCGTGCTGACGGTAGTTATGGCCCAGTTCCCCGCCGGAAGTTACCAGGATTATTAAATATGCCATTCAATCGCACGGCGGTACCTGGATTATATTGTGTCGGCGATAGTACTTTCCCAGGGCAAGGATTGAATGCTGTAGCGTTTTCTGGGTTTGCTTGCGCTCACCGGATTGCAGCGGATTTAGGATTCTAGCAAAGTCGGGGGAACAGTTGATAGTTGATAGTTGATAGTTGATAGTTGATAGTTGACAGTTGACAGTTGATAGTTGATAGCTTGCACTGAGCGTAGTCGAAGTGTTGACAGCTTGCACCGATCGTAGCCGTAAGCGCAAAGCGCAGGTGCCAACGCGGAGCGTCTCGGAGAGAAGTGTTAACAGTTGCCTAGCAAGGGAACAAAGCAAAGCTTGTCCTAATCACAATCCGCCTTGATGAGGTCAGCTCTAGACTCCCGCTTTTTGGTAATACAGTAAAATGCAGTAGGGGCAATTAATGAGTTGTCCCATATCCCTCCCATATCCCTCCCATCTCACAGCACCGGAAACTGCTGTATTTCCATGAAAGCCACGATTGTGATCCTCACCTTTCTCTTTTCCATCTCGATTCCCATATCTGTTTGCTCATCTAGTTTTTCACTACCTAGACCCACTCCTGCTATAGACTACAATGAGCAAGGTACTACTAAGTATCAGCGCGGCGATGCTCGGGGGGCAATTAAGGATTACGATCGCGCGATCGCCATCGACTCAAGATATGTTGAAGCTTATACAAACCGAGCAGTGGCTAAACTGGGATTGGGCGATGCTCAGGGGGCAATTAAGGATTACAATCGGGCGATCGAAATCGATCCTCAAGATGCACTGACTTACTACAATCGGGGTGTGGCTAAATTTGAACTAGGCGACAATCGGGGGGCGATTTCCGACTTCGATCGATCGATCTTAATTAATCCTCAAGATGCCGAGACTTACAGCAATCGAGGCGCGGTTAAATTAACTATCGGCGACAAAAAGGGGGCAATTGCCGACCTTAATAAAGGTGCAAAATTATTTCGCCAGCAGGGACAAACAGCCGACTACAATAAAACGATCGAGCTAATCCGACAGGCGAAGTAAATCGGTTGAGAGTTGGCGATGAGTGCAGTAGCTGGAAATTCTCTAATCCAATTGCAGATCTGCAAAATTACAATTGGCTACTGCTTCCTCAGCACTATCTTGACACTGAAGATAATTTTGCCATGCAGCCGGAGAAACTCGATAACTACCCAACTGTTCAGAGATGACGGCGGCTAAGTTAGAATCGGGGAAGAAACAACCAAACATCTTGGCGCAACTTTCCTCACTCAGATAATCTAATTTGAACTCTCGATCGCATCTACCAGGGCGAATCAGGGCAGGATCGAGTTGTGCTCGATGATTGGTCGTCAAGATCGTAATACTGCCTTCGACGGCTCCTGCACCGTCTAGGGTATTCAGGAGGGCACTAAATGATAAATCGCCTAAAGGTTTACGACCTGCAAATACACTATCGATATCTTCGAGGGCAACGATCGAATTGGCGGTAATTTCCGACCAGGCGCGAAGCAAGGCACTATCGTCCATATCCGTCAGGGAGAGCGATACAAGCTGCCGACCGTAGTAACTGGCGATCGCTTGAATGAGCGAGCTTTTACCCGTCCCTGGAGGGCCGTAGAGCAGATATCCCCGCCGCCACGGGATGCCCCGTTGACGATAGAGATCTCGACTCTGAAGGAATCGATCGAGATCTTTAAACAGTGCGGTTTCGGTGACGGTATCGATTGCCAAGGTTTCTCGTCGTCGCTTGGTTTGAGTCCGCACAATTGAGATGGTACCCCCAATTAGTCTGACGATTAACGGTGCTTCTAGATTATAATTCGCCTCAATGTTGGTCAGCCATTCGAGCATCTGGGGTTGCCACCAGCGCAATGTTGCCAAGGTGATGAGCTGGGTATTTTGCAACTCAGTTACTTTAAAATCATGACGGTGGATACCGATATACGCGCCCTGGTAGCCAATTCCAATCCACCCCGAACGCGGTTCTAATTTTGTTTTGAGCGTTGGTGATTCGATCGCTGGTGGTACTAATGGTGTGGAAGTGTAGATTAATTCGCTAAAATCATAAACTTTACCCGTGCGTTCCAATTCCCAACAGATCGCACTATAAATCGGATTAGTTTCAGCGATCGTAATTTGACACGCCAATCGTTGCAGTCCAAACTGGACGATCGTTTTGAGTAAATCTCCACCATAGCGTAGGACTAAGCCACCCAGAAATAACCAAATTGGATTGAGACTATCGAACATCATAGAGTGTCTGGATCGATACCCAATTCTCGAAGTTTAGCATCTCGCTTATTTTTTGCAGCCTCTAGTTGTTGTTTGTCAGTCTCTAGTTGTTGTTTATCGGTTTCTAGCTGCTGTTTATCGGTCTCTAGTTGTTGTTTATCGGTTTCTAGCTGCTGGTTGTCAGCACGAATTAAATCGCGTTCGGTGGCGACATTCTCAAAATTTTCAAAGACTCGTCCATCGGGATGGGTAAGTTGCAATTCGCCTTCAGGCTCGTGCCTTGCTCATGTGTAGATAATCGTGGCAGGACTCATGGAGAGCTTCAAGGTTGTTGAGCTTCCAATTGTCGTGGTTGCCATCAATATGATGTAGATGTACTCTTTCTTCGCTAGTGAGTCTGTATCCGCATC
>JAJAZF010000356.1 GCA_026785875.1 Chamaesiphon sp.
GACGATCGAAAAATTGGGACAAGATACCAATATTATTCTTTTATCTGGTCGATCGAGTGTCTGTTACGATCTGACTGTCGCATGGTTAAAACAATACAATATTAACTACACAGATCTATTTATGCGTCCGGCAAATGACCAACGTCCCGACGATCTGCTCAAATCAGAATTATACTATGTTAATATTCGCGATCGCTATAATGTAATTGGGGTGATTGACGATCGACCAAAAGTATGCAGGATGTGGCGAAATTTGGGTTTGAGTGTTTTTCAGGTAGGGAATCCCGATTATGAATTTTAACCCATAAATAATCGATTATTCTATTTACAATAGATATTATTTGTAACTCAAAAACTACTATAAAAGACGATGGTGGTATAAAAAAAGTATATATATAGTAGAAATAGAGCGTGGTAATCGGGGAATAATAGGTAAGATTAGATACATTTGCCCCGCTCAATTGTATTCCCTGAAGCAATCTTGACAAACCTACTACTTATGTCGGAACCACAGATCGAGTTGACATCTGCACAGACACTAGATTTACCCAAACATCAAGTCAACATCCAAGTCCAAAAATTGTGTCAACAGGGTAATGACAGTGCCTTTAGAGGCGAACACGATCGAGCGATCGAGTTCTATACTCAGGCGATACTACTCGATCCCAGCTTGGTATTGGCTTACTGTGCTA
Organism: Chamaesiphon sp.; assembly: GCA_026785875.1. Classification (GTDB taxonomy): domain Bacteria; phylum Cyanobacteriota; class Cyanobacteriia; order Cyanobacteriales; family Chamaesiphonaceae; genus Chamaesiphon. The sequence continues at coordinate 693 of JAJAZF010000356.1, forward strand.
GAGGTGGATCGTTACTGGAGTTAAAAGATTATCAACAAGCTGAAGTTGACTATACCACAGCCCTGAAACTCACTCCAGCTTTGGCGATCGCTGAGGGCGGCTTGGCACGGGTTAATTATGCACTTGGCAACTATCCAGCGGCTTTAGTTCTGTGCAATCGAGCAATTCAACACGATCGTAAAAATTTAGATTTTTATCACTGTCGCGCTTTAATTAACAAAAAACTTGGAGATTGTCACAGCATCCTCTTGGACTGTAAATTTATCCTCGAACATCAACCCAGTGATATTTCAGCGCGATGGTTGAATGCCCGCGCTCATTTTCAGCTCGGTAATTATCAGCTAGCGATTTTTAATTTTAACCAGTATCTTAACTTGCGGAATGACGATTTCTACGCCTACTATTATCGAGGCATCTGTTATGAGCGATTGGGCGATCTCGCTCAGGCACTGATAGATCTTGACGCAGCGATCGCGCTCAAAAATAATTTAGCAATCTTAGCCCGAAGACGCGGACGAATTCGACAGCAACTAGGTAATTTTACTGGGGCGATGGCGGACTACGATCGAGCGATCGAGCTAGATCCATACATGGCGCAAGCTTATGTAAATCGCGCCGATATTTATATCAGTCGGGGGGACTATCCCAGAGCATTGATGCAGTGCAATCAAGCAATTCGCTTCAATCCTCAGTTAGTAACTGCTCACTATCAGCGAGGGGTAATCAATACTGAGGTTGGCAATCTTCATGCGGCTCTAGCTGATTATCATCGACTAATTCAGATCGATCCTCAAGATCTAAATGCTTACATTCAAAGGAGTTGGATCTACTTTCGACATGGTGAGTATCCCGCAGCGATCGAAGATTGCGAGCAGGTTCTGCGTGTCGATCGCAGCTCGATCCCTGCCAATTATTTATTGGGTGTGGTGCAATCTTTATCTGGATTCAAACAAGAGGCGATTTTTAGCTTTACAAAGGTGATGGATTACCAGCCTAGCTTTATTTGTGCGCTGTATCATCGCGGGTTATTACAATACGATCTCAAGCATGAAGATAAAGCGATGAGCGATTTCCAGCTAGCTCAAGAAATCCAAACTAGAGACTTAGACTGTACCGCCAAGCGAGATGAGACGGGATTATATGCAGAAGGTTTAGCTTTGTATCATATGGGACACCCAGATACAGCACGAGTCATTCTACATCAAGCAGCATTAGTCGCCCAAAAACTCAAAAGTGCGGTGTTTTATCGGCAGATCGTATTTACAATCGAGGCTCTAGGCATGGATTGATTCCGATGTTGCTTAGATCTACCCGCCCAATTTTGGCAAATGAAAACAGGGCAGATCTGCCAGTGACGTTTGGGTATCTATCGTATATTAAAAATTTAATACTGTGGTGTAAATACTGAGCCGATTTGCCGATCGGTCAGCTAAGATCGAAAAAATACTCCAAGTTAATGCTTGCGTGTCCGTGCGCCGCCTTGCCTTTACAGGCTGCGCGAACGTAGAAGGACAAATTGTTGATTTATCTTGATATATTAGAACTGAATTTACAGAATTAGAGCCGGATTAGATTAGCAATCCCGAGCGATGGCTCGAGGATGGCTATCGTCGATGTCACGGTAGCCGCACTGACTGGCAACACGATCGCATCTAAATTTTTTTGAGACACTCCGGTTATGTCGAAACCTTACTCACCTTCCTCCGCTCTAGAGTTTGCCACTGAGCCTGACTACTCAGATATTTTAGGTATATCGTCTCCACCGCAGTCAGAATCCCATCTCGGCGGTAGAGCCTCTTCTCTCCAGCATTCTACTCCAACAGAATCAATTATCGATCCTTGGGCAAGTCAAACATCGATCGAGCAAGCTCCTCAGTCTCCAGCATTAGCGGTTGCCGATCCTTGGGCGAGTGACGCTCCAACTATCCGATCGACATTACAGCACCAGCCTTCAAGTGCTACCACCAAGCAGACATCAGCAGCGATCGTCGATGCTGTGAGTACACCAGCCACTCAGCCACAACCTCACCGATCGATCCCTACTCCAGAGTCCTCAGCTAGCACAGCAGCCATTGAGCCAGATGCTCCACCAATTACAGCCCAAGATTTAGCTCTAAAATATTGCGATCGTGGTAGCAAGTCACTAGCCGCCAAAAACTATGCACAGGCTAGATCCGCTTACAAAATCGCCGTAGAGTGGAACCCAAAACTGGCGATCGCGCACAGTGGGATGGCACAGGTTTCCGAGTACATTCAAGATTATGAAAGTGCTCTAGTCGCATGGGATTTGGCGATTGGGTGCGATCCTACCCAACTAGATTTTTACTACCAACGCGCTCTAACCAACAAGATCCTCAAGAATTATTACCAAGTCTTAGCTGATTGTCAACGCATCCTCGAACACTCAACCGATCGTCCGCTAGTGCGTTGGTTAAACGCAGTTGCCCTCGTCAAGGTGGAAAACTATCAAGTCGCCTTGTTGAGCTTGAATCCGCACATTGAGGAGTTTCCTCAAGATCCAAATGGCTACTGCTATCGGGGGATCTGTCACGAACGATTGGAGCGACTTCCTCAAGCATTAGCCGATTTCGATCGGGCGATTGCACTACAGCCCCATCAATCCGTATTTCATCATGCACGGGGACGCACTCGGCAAAAATTAGGTGATTTTCAGGGTGCCCTAGCCGACTTTAATATCACAATCGAGCATAAACCTCGGGCGGCGGTGTATGACGATCGCGCGGAAGTACATCGCTGTCTGGGCGATCGATTGGCAGCTCTTGAAGATTGCGCTCTGGCTATTGCCTTAAACCCTAAATTTATCGAGGCGTATTTTCGGCGCGGATTAACTTATACCGAACTTGGCGATCTCGAACTAGCACTGTCAGATTACAACAAGACGATCGACCTCGATCCGCAACATATTGATGCTCATATTCAGCGGAGTTGGATTCATTTTCGGCAGAATGATTATCGCCGCGCTCAAGAGGATTGTCAGATTGTTAAAGGGCTTAATAAATCTTGCTTTTGGGCTAGTTATATGTCAGGTGTGATTAACAGCTTATCTGGATTGAAACACAATGCCATCAAGAATTTTAGTAAAGCGATCGAGATTTCACCTCACTATGTTTCAGCTAGATATCATCGGGGGATCGTTTATCATCAGTTAGGGGATATTCCCAAAGCCATGACAGACTTCCATCAAGCTCGATCGATTCAGGATCGGGGCTTGGAGCGATTGCTCGATCGAGATGAAACTGGCTTTTATGCAGAGGGTTTAGCACTCTACCATTTAGGACAACCAGAAGCCGCTCGCACCGCTTTACTTTTAGGTGCATTGGCAGCAAAACGATTTAATAACCCCAGCTTTCATCAGCTGATCCTATCGGAAATCGAAAGCTTAGGGCTGGCTTCAGGGGAACTCACAGGTACAGCCTTAAATTATTGTCCGTTGGCATAGACTCGATCGTCAATCGGCGTTGCCGCAACAGCATCGTCTCGACACACAAATCTAATCCACAGTGTCAAATGCTATAATAAGACACCTTTTAAACAAAAATTTATCAGCTCGGATTTGATAGAGCCATTTATTTATGACTAAAAAACGTGTTTTATCTGGCATCCAACCAACTGGTAATCTACATCTGGGCAACTATTTAGGCTCAATTCGCAATTGGGTAGAGCATCAACACAACTATGAAAATTATTTTTGTGTAGTCGATCTTCACGCCATAACCGCCCCTCACGATCCGCAGACTTTAGCTGAGAATAGTTATACGATCGCCGCGCTATATTTAGCCAGTGGCATTAGTTTAGAGCATTCAAGTATTTTTATCCAATCCCACATCCCCGCCCACAGCGAACTAACTTGGCTGCTAAATTGTGTCACGCCTTTGAATTGGCTCGAAGACATGATTCAATTTAAAGAAAAGGCAATTAAACAGGGCGAAAATGTGAATGTGGGGTTATTAGATTATCCAATCCTGATGGCTGCGGATATTCTGCTCTATCAAGCCGATAAAGTTCCCGTCGGTGAAGATCAAAAACAGCATTTAGAATTGACTCGCGATATTGCTGGTCGATTCAATCATCAATTTGCCAAGAAAAGCCCCGTCTTTAAGTTACCAGAAGCTCTAATTCAAGCTGATGGGGCTAGAGTCATGAGTCTGACTGATGGTACTAAAAAGATGTCTAAATCCGATCCATCAGATCTGAGCCGGATTAATTTATTAGATAGTCCAGATGTAATTGAGAAAAAAATCAAAAAGTGTAAAACCGATCTCGAACGTGGTTTGACATTTGAAGCACTCGATCGTCCAGAGTGTCGAAATTTATTGACACTATATATGTTGATGTCTGGTAAGTCCAAAGAAACTGTCGCGATCGAGTGTCAAGATCTCGGTTGGGGTCAATTTAAACCATTATTGACAGCAGCGACGATCGAACATTTACGTCCGATTCAAGCCAAATATCAAGAGGTAATCACTGACAAAACCTATCTAGAATCCGTCCTGCGAGCTGGTAGAGATCGAGCCAGCGCGATCGCCGAGCGCACTTTGGCTGAAGTTAAAGCTGCATTGGGATTTTCGGTATTAAGATGATAGTTGGTGCAAACTATCCACACTTCGTCTACGCTCAGTGCAAGCCATCCACCATCCACTATGATTGAAAGTGTAGTCTTTGGGTGCAATCGTGAATAATTTTCGACAAGCTGCTACTGCGGGTAAGTTCTTAATTACAGCAGAAGTTGCCCCCCCCAAAGGTGGCGACATAGCTCACATGATGCAGATGGCGAACTGTCTCAAAGGACGCGTTCATGCGGTAAACATCACCGACGGGAGTCGAGCGTTCATGCGAATGTCACCATTTGCAGCATCGTTAATTTTACTCCAGCAGGGGATCGAACCAGTCTGTCAGTTTGCCTGTCGCGATCGCAATCGGATTGGACTTCAGGGTGACTTATTAGGTGCCCATGCTTTAGGGATTCAAAATATTTTAGCCCTGACTGGCGACCCGATTAAAGCAGGTGACTACCCAACGGCTAAGGCTGTATTCGACCTAGAAGCAGTGAGACTTTTAAACATCATCAATAACCTCAATCACGGTTTAGATGGCAACGATAAGCCTCTGCCAGACGGGGCTGTGGACTTATTTGTAGGTGCGGCAGTAGACCCCCAATCCAAAAGTCACTCTGGTTTACAGCGACGATTCGAGCAAAAAGTTGCCGCAGGTGCTCAATTTTTTCAAAGTCAGTTAATTTCTGATTTTGACATCCTCGATAAGTTCATGCACCAGATCGCCAACGGTTATCAAAAGCCAGTACTGGCGGGAATTTTTCTGCTCAAGTCTGCCAAAAATGCCGAGTTTATCAACCGAAATGTGCCAGGAGTAGAGATTCCCCAACATATCATCGATCGCTTGGCTCGATCGTCCCAACCACTCCAAGAGGGGATAAAAATCGCTGCCGAACAGGTACAGTTAGCCAGCCAAATATGTCAAGGTGTGCATCTGATGGCAGTCAAGCGGGAAGATCTGATCCCTCAAATCCTCGATTTAGCAGGTATTGCACCACTCACAATCCATCATCCACTAGTTACAGCCCACTAAATTTGAGAAATTTTCACCAAAATGAGATCTCTTGGTGATTATTGGGGAACAGTATAGACAGTATAGTGGATCTCCTGCCATACCTGAAATGCACACCAGCTAACGCTTACTGAAGATTCCATGAGTTTTAATTTTGCATACCTATCTGGAGGTAGACTATACCTTAAATTGGGTCAGGCGACTGTCCAATCGATCGCCAGCGAGTTTGGACAAGCCGCACAGCAGCGCGGATTTGAGATGCAGCGGCGGAATGGCTGGAAGCAAAAGAA
>JAJAZF010000357.1 GCA_026785875.1 Chamaesiphon sp.
GAAGTATCTTTTGGGATACAAACAGCACAGCGACTTGGTTTGGCTGTCGAACAGATCGAGACTTGGACTACCCAAGCTGTCGAATTGCGCCGGACGAATATGTTAGCTCAGGCACTGCAACTAAATGAGCCAATAGAGTTAATAGAACTGCTCGAGCTAGCATTAGAAACTATTCGTCAAGAATTCGATCTCGATCGAGCAATGGTGTTTAGTCTCAACCATCATCATGCCGGACAAATTACCGCTACAGCCATCAAACCTGGGTTTGTGCTACCGGATGAGGGGGTGATGAGCGAGTATTTATATTATGAAATTGAGCGCGATAGTTGTTCGCTAGAGCAGATTTCCTCTATTTATAATCTTGACGCTGGGGGTGGACTCACAGCCGACGATATTACCTTATTAGAAAATCTCCAAATTCGCGCCCGATTGGTTGCGCCCATCTTGTTTGAGGGTCATGTGTTAGGCTTGGTAGTCGGACATATGTGTACTGAGGATCGGCAGTGGCAACAATCAGAAATCGCCAAGTTTGCCACTGTTGCCGAGCGGATCGGGCTAGTGCTAAATCGGCAACGGTCGATCGAGCAACGAGCAGCTCAGATTCATGCCAAGAATATCCTCTCAGATATTACCCTAAAGCTGCGGCAGTCACTCGATCGAGATGATATTATTACCACTGCGCTGACTAATATTCGCACAGCTTTTGAACTCGATCGAGCCGTCTTTTTGACCCTAGATGACAATTATCAAACGACGATCGCCGCAGAATCACTCGCACCTGGAAGTCCGTCGGTTTTGGGTGAAGTAATTGAGGATACTTGTCTGCAAACAACTCAAGGTGCAGGCTACGAAAAAGGTCGGATTACAGCCATCGATGATATCTATCAATCGGGCTTAACCGATTGCCATATCGAGATGTTAGAACGCTTGCAAGTCCGCGCAAATTTAGTCGTTCCCGTTGTGGTTAACAATAAAATATATGGGCTAATTATCGGGCACATGTGTCATGCTCCGCGCATTTGGGAGGCAGCCACAACCGAGTTGCTGGCGCAAATTGCCACTCAACTCAGTCTAGTCTTGAACCAGGCGCAACTATTTGCCCAAAGAGAAAATGATGCCCGTAGATCGCAGATTATCTCCAACTTTACCCTGCAATTGCGCCAATCCCTAAAACGTCAAGATATTCTCACCACGGCTGTCGAACTCGTCCGCAACGCCTTGGATCTCGATCGGGTAGTTATCTTTGAGCTAGATTCAGACTTTAACGGCACAATCACCGCCGAATCACTCGCGGCTGGAAAACTCTCGATTATTAACGAACAAATCGCTGATTGTTGTCTCAAGGATGCTGGGTACGAACATGGAAAAATTACTTCGTACCCAGATATCTATCAAGCTGGCTTGACAGAATGTCATATTCAGATGTTAGAAAACCTGCAAGTGCGGGCAAATTTGGTCGTCCCAATTACGATCGATAGTCACTTGTTTGGTTTATTAATGGCTCATGAATGCCAAGAACCTCGGATGTGGCAACCTGAGGAAATCAATTTATTCAATCAGTTATCGACTCAACTCGCCCTCGCGCTCAACCAGGCATCATTGATCGAGCAACGAGAAGCAGCGGCAAAACGTTCTCAATTAGTCTCAGAAATTACGCTCAAACTCCGCCAATCGATCGACCAATCAGAGATTCTCAATATTGCGCTACCAGAAATGCGGACAGCCTTGGGACTCGATCGAGCGAGTATGTTGGTGGTAGATATTAATGGTCACGGCGAAGGTAAAATCATTGCTGAATCGGTCGCCGCCGCCGAATTTTCCGTCATCGGTGCCATCGTCCCGGCTGACGATATGTTTGAAGTCCTGGGCAGAGGTTATGAAGAGAGTACATTTATTAAGATCGACGATCTCCAGACATCAGAATTTAGTCCAGGTTTGATTGCCAATTTACAAAAAATTCAAATCAAATCGATCGTTACCACGCCAGTTATTGTCAATAATAAATTTTTTGGGCTATTTAGTGGCACCATGTGTCAACAGCCGCGCACTTGGGAACAGACAGAAATAGATCTCCTGCTCCAACTAGCCGCTCAAATCGGCGTAGCTCTGACCCAAGCGCAGCTAGTCCGGCAATTGGAACTTGCCAATCTCCAACAGTCAGAATATGCTGCTAGTCAAGCAGCCGCCAGAAAAACACTCGAAAAAAATGCCTGGGAACTGCTGCTCCAAGTCGATCGGATCTCTCAAGGCGATCTGACGATTCGCGCTCATGTAACTGAAGATGAAATCGGCACGATCGCTGACTCCTACAATTCTACTGTCACGAGCTTGCGGGCGTTGGTGAGTAAAGTGCGGAATGCCTCCCAGGAAGTAGTCAGCACTACCAATATCAATGAGATCTCCGTTGCCGAACTATCGCTCGAAGCTCTACAACAATCTGAGGAGATCGGGATCGCTCTGCTTCGCCTCCAGGATATGTCAAGCTCGATCGAACTGGTCGTCAACAATGCCCTGATCGCCGAATCCGCCGTGATGGAATCAGCTCAATTAGTCCAAGCTGGGGACGCAGCGATGAATCTAGCTGTCGAGGGGATTCTCACCATTCGGAATACAGTTGCCGAAACAGCCAAAAAAGTCAAACGACTCGGTGAATCTTCCCAAAAAATCTCTAAAGTTGTCAACCTGATTAGTAGCTTCGCCGCCCAAACCAATCTCCTCGCCCTCAATGCCAGTATTGAGGCAGCCCGTGCAGGTGAAGAAGGACGCGGATTTGCAGTAGTCGCCGAAGAAGTTCGCTCCCTCGCGCGTCAATCTGCCGCAGCCACAGGTGAAATCGAGAATCTAGTAGCCAGCATTCAAGCGCAGACAAGTGAAGTCGTGATGGCGATGGAAGCTGGTACCGAACAAGTCGTAATTGGGACAAAGCTAGTCGATGAAACTCGCTCGAGTCTCAATCGCATCACCGCCATCAGTCTCAAGATCGGCGAACTGGTGGAATCGATCGCCCAAGCGGCTCTACTCCAATCCGAAAACTCTACCCAAGTCACTCAAAGTATCGATCGAGTCGCCGATATTTCCCACAAAACCTCGATGCGTGCGGATAATGTCCAAGCCTCCTTCCAAGATCTGCTCAAACTCGCTCAAGAGCTACAGAAGAATGTCGGTCAGTTTAAGATTGAGTAGCCAATCGCCATCCACCATCCACTTCCTCACCATGTACATCGACCCAGAACTACGAGATCGAGTGTATCAACTGTTCAGCTTGGAAGTACCCAAGATGCTACAGACGATCGAAACAGAACTTGTGACTCTGAGTATCGATCGCAGTGCGACCAAGGTAAATATCCTTCTGCGCGCCGCTCACTCGATTAAAGGTAGCGCGGCAAGTTTGGGTTTAGAGGAAATCGCCGATCTCGCGCATCAAATCGAAGATATTTTTCGGGTGCTCAATCATCCAGAATTACCCTTCGACCTAAATTTAGACCAACTCCTATTTCAGATTTACGATTGTCTAGCTCGACTTGTCACCGCCGAGATCGATGGCGAAGTATTACCACCTGGATTTCATACCAGCACTCAAATTATCCTCGCCGATCTAGACGAAGAGATCGGTCACTTTGTCATTGTTGGACAACAAATACCCGATGGATTTCTCAGTAGTGGTGTCGATTTGACCCAATCAATTTTTGAAGTAGATGTTGCCCAAAGTTTAGCCAGACTCGAACGAGTGCTACTAGATCCTGAATGTTATCAAATTGCTGTGGGCGAATTTCGCGCTCAATCAGAAGTATTTACCGGGATTGCCTCACTCACCAATATCCCTGGATTTGGGACGCTGGCTCATGCGACGATCGCTGCCTTAGATCGTCATCCCGACCGTGCCCGCGAAATTTGTTGTTTTGCCCTGGTAGATTTTTATACTGCCCTAGAAGCTGTTCTGACGGGCGCTCAATCTACATCTGGAGCGATCTCTCCAGGTTTTGCTTTTTTGATGGCGGAACAACCGCGCTCACACAGCGCAGTCACTAGCGATTTATTCGATCTTGAAGAGCTATTCGATCGACATGGTGCGATCGAGCTGGGTGACAAATCAGCTCGTGAATTCGAGTCGAGTGCGGATGTGCTGGAACTAACTGTGGCAGAATGGTTTACACGCGAACCCGACGTTGTTGACACTTGGTCGGCTGACCAGATCGGCGTTCTGGGCGTTACACCGCTAACACACCCGAATGAAGTCGAATTCGATTTCCTCATCGAAGATCTCCTCTGCGATCCAGAACAGGTAACTAGTTTGAGTTTTGACTTGGTGGATATTTTCGATGTTTCCAGCCATCAATCATTCGATCTCGCCGAGCCAGTTAGTCTCAATTTTGACTTAGTAGATATTTTCGATCTCGCCACCGCTGCGATCGAATTTCCCACACTATTACCAGCAATTGCCGTCCACAGGTACGGGGGTCAACCAGCTAGTCTGAGCTTCGACTTAGCAGATATTTTCGATCGTGGCTCGTTGGCTATACCGGAGGTCATCCATTCCCCGCAGACAATTGCGACAATCGTTGCCGATATTACCAATAATTTCGACACTCTAGCACCGATCGACCCAACTACATTTGCGCCCTCGCCCAAAATTGCCCCAATTAGAGTCAAAAATCGCCAAGCCACTCCGGCTCCCATGCCTCAATTATCCGTCCGAGTCGCGATCGATCGATTAGAACGGATGAATAATCTCATGGGCGAACTAGCCATCGAGCGATACGGATTAGCTCTCCACAACGAACAATTGACCGACACCTTGGAGCGACTGCGATCGAAATGTACTAATTTCCAGACAATTGGCGACAGGCTCCGCCAAATTGCCGACACTTTAGCTATCTCCACTCAGTATCCACCATTAGCCAATACTCCAGCATTCTCACTAGCTCACGATTTGAGTCAGCAGTTCGATGTCCTCGAACTCGATCGTTATAGTGAAGTCCATACCATCGCCCAAGCAACCATCGAGCAACTCGCCCAAATCGAGGAACAAATCGAGGATTTAGCACTATTTACAACTCAATCCCATCACCAGATCGATCGGCAAAAACAACTGCTGTCCCATCTCCGCGACGATCTAATGTGGGCGCGAATGCTACCACTAGGTGATATCCTCAATCGGTTTCCCCGCACCCTCCACGATCTATCCATCGAATTTAACAAGCCAGTAGATCTCAAAATTACTGGAGCTGGAGTCCTCGTAGATCGAGCTGCGATCGATAAACTTTTCGATCCCCTCCTCCACCTCCTCCGCAACGCTTTCGACCACGGCATCGACCTCCCAGCCGCCCGTCAAGCAATGGGCAAGCCACAACGCGGCTCGATCGAAATTACCGCCTACCATCAAGGTAGTCAAACAGTCATCGATATCGCTGACGACGGGCGCGGCATCGACATCAATACGATTAAAGCCAAGGCGATTTCCTTAGGACTATTGACATCGATCGATGCAGCCACTATTACTAGAGAGCGAGTCCTCGATTTCCTGTTTGAACCTGGCTTCTCCACTGCCGAGCGAGTCACCAAATTATCTGGACGGGGCATGGGTTTAGATATCGTCAAAGCCCAAATCCGATCGCTCGAAGGGAAGATCTCGATCGACTCTCAAGTGGGCAAAGGCACAACTTTTACACTCCGAATTCCGCTGACTCTCACCATCGCTCAATTAATGGTGTGCCAAGTCGGTAACGCTATCTACGCCTTCCCTACTGATAGCATTCAAAAAATTGTCGTGCCTACCCCCGCACAATTGTCATACCAAGATGCCCAGCGGGTATTCCATTGGCGCAATCTCACTATCCCCATTTACAATCTTGCCGATCTGCTCACCTACTCTACACCCGTCCCTGAGCGGACTATTTCCCACACCCTCAAAAGTAGTGCCAACAACCCGATTGACTGGCTACCGCCACTATTATTGATTCGCCGAGGGGATCGAATCGTCGCACTCGAGATCGATCGACTGATTACCGAACAAGAGCTAACTATCAAACCATTCGGTAAATCGATTAAACCGCCTAGTTATAGCTATGGCTGCACAATTTTGGGGGATGGCATCATTCTACCCGTACTAGATCCGCATACCCTGATTCAGGTATTAGTCGAACAACCTAGTCGTTCGCAGACGCTCCCACTAGCTCCAGTCACTAATTTATTGGCACCTGCGAGCATCAATTCAATCCTCGTTGTCGATGACTCGATTACCACCCGTCAGAGCCTGTGTCTCTCATTGGAAAAATTCGGCTACCGCACCCTTCAAGCCAAGGATGGGCAGGAAGCACTCCAAATCCTCCGCCAAAAAACTAGCGAGATTAAATTGGTCGTCTGCGATGTCGAGATGCCAAATATGAACGGATTTGAATTCCTAAATGTCTATCGTCAAGATCCAGTCATCTCGCCTATTCCCGTCGTCATGCTCACTTCTCGCAGCAATACCAAACACCGTCAATTTGCCGCTCATCTGGGTGCAGTTGATTACTTTATCAAACCCTATATCGAACAAGATTTCATGGCAGCGATCGAGCTATTAATTTAATTGATAATTGATAATTGATAATTGCGGATGCAATCACGCGGAGGTTTCCTCCGTGCTGGGCGGGTCTCCCGCCTAGCAATGTGTTGCACCAAGCAGATAATTGGGTTTTCAATATGGGGATTTAAACCCCTGCTCTTCGTTAATTAAATAGTCGATCGCTAAATTAACATAAATCAAATGGTGGATAGTGCCTACCATCTGGATTAAGAATTAGCTCATAGTTTCAATTCAATAAAAAATAGATTTTCGACACATAGAAATTATGTTTGTAAATACTAGCTCGAACACGTGGGAGCAAATGTCAGAACAAGTTACCCTGAAGATCGAACTCATCGTATTTGATATTGGTGCAGTTAGCTTTGGGATTCCAATTAATAAGATCGATCGCATCATCAGTAATGTTCATCTTGCCGAAGATTATGCCCTCACTCAGAATGTCGAGATTGTCGATCTTCACGATCGACTAACCGGAATCCCGATCTCCAACCCGACGGCAATCGCCATTTTTACCAACGCCGATCGACAATTATGTGGAATTCCGATCGATACAGTTCCGACACTTATCTGTGTACCACTCGATCGAATTCGGACTTTACCAAGCAACTTTCGTACTACCAATCCAGTCGGTATCGCTAGTCATATTGCCATGATTTCCACCCCAACAGCATTAACAATATTTATTTTGGCATAAAGTCAAAAAATTAAGGGTAGGGGCAATTAATGAATTGCTCCTACCCTCGATTTGAAGATTGTTATAGTAATCGCACCAGTTTACTCACCAGTAACAGACAATCCTTCCACCCAAATTCGCGGACAGACACCACCAGTTGTCAACTCTTCCTTTGGTTCGATAAACACGATCGAGTTTAATAATTCACGGAAATCTCCGGCAACTGTAGCCGCCTCAACGCTAGTCTTTACACCCTTATTAATCACCCAACCATCAAAAGGTAACGAGAACGAACCTTGCAATGATTGTACGCCAGCATGGAGGGCTTGGAGGTCATCGATCAGGATGACATTTTCAGCAGTATCTAGATTATAGTTATCATCGGCTTTTTCGCCACCAGCTACATGATAAAAATGGGGGGAAACAGTAATTTTCGATCCCATATTCGCATGTCCCGTCGGCTGGGCGTTCATCCGTTTAGCAGTTCCAGCACTGTGAATGAAGGATGACAACACACCTTTGTCAATTAGATTGACACGTCGAGTCGGAGTTCCTTCACCATCAAAGGCTTCGATCCCGATATTACTGGGATGGAGTGCATCATCAGCGACAGATAATAATGACGAGGCAATCGTGGTACCTAAAGATTCAGGTGTAGACAAACTTTGATTGTCTAAAATACTTTGGGCATTAAATAGATTGGAAAAAGCACCGAGTAAGCTCAAGAAAGCATCTGGAGAAAACACGATGGTATATTTACCAGAAGCTACCTTCTCATAGTTGAGATGACTGATAGTTTTTTCGGCTGCTTCATCGATACACTTTTGGACATCTAATTTAGCAAAACTGTGGCTCATCTCAAAAGCTCCCGCACTGCGAGGCTTTTTCCCTTCCTGTTCGGTTTTGGTATAGAGATAGAGCGAAGTATAAGTTCTGGCTTCACTCCGGAGCGCACCAGCACTATTGAGATAAAATTGTTCGATCGAGCGTTGAGCTAAACCATTATAAGGGACACTCTCGATCGCTTCATGAGTATCTAATAATTTTCGCTCCGCAGCCACCAGACTTTCAATCAATTGTGGAACCGCTACAGCTTCACCTGATTCTATCTCAAGTTCGGCGATCGGAGCCGTCGCTTCAGGACTAAAATCTGGTGCGTGTTCTTTAATCCCAAAAAAGCTCGCTTCATGAGCAGTTTTCAGCGCGAGTTCCAACCCAATATCGTCTACATCAGTGGTGCTAGTGATCCCGACGGTGTTCTCATTATTCCACACCCGTACGGTAATTCCCGATCGGTTAGAAGCTTTAACTTGTTTTGGTTCGCCCTTATCCACTTGGACGCTGGTTTCATCAATTGTCGAACCAGATAAATCGAATTTAGAGATGCCTAATTTGGCAGCAATTTGACGAGCAGAATCTGAAACGGTTTGAATATTCAATGACATAGGTAAGTTAGTTGACAGCTTGCACTGAGCGTAGTCGAAGTGTTGACAGTTGACAGTTAAATATTCAATTCTATGTAGGGCGGGAGCGTTGCTGAATCGGGATATGATTTCTCTGTAGGGGTACCCCTGTCTTGAAAAGGTGCTTCACTTGGGGAAACCCCAAGAACGCACTTTTCGCTGTCTTGTCGTTTTTTTATGCGGGGGGAACCTCCGCATAAAAACGCCGCTTGTGGGTACCCTTAATCGATGCAGGGTAAGCACAAGGCATTACCCCTACAAAAATTATTTGTGCGTTTCATACCTTAATTCAGCAACGCCGGGGCGGGTTTGTTCTTTGATATTAGTAATGTAGCAATCCTAACGTCCACCAACAGTAATCGAATCAACCTTAATATGTGGTTGTCCGACAGTTACATAAATACTGCCACTTACCGAACCGCAGAAGCCCGCAGCCAGCCCCAAATCTGCCGAACACATCGAAATCTTATTCATGATTTCCTTGGCTTCACCAATTAGCGTCGCCCCCTTGAGCGGCTTGGTGATTTTGCCATTTTCAATCAGATAAGCTTCATCCACCGAGAAATTAAATTGTCCGGTAGCACCAACGCTACCACCACCCATTTTCTTACAGTAGATACCCTTCTCGATCGAGTTAAACAGATCCTCTACCTTGTGCTCTCCCGGTGCGATATAAGTATTTCGCATCCGACTCGCCGCTGCATAAGCATAATTGTTTCGTCGTCCACTTCCCGTGCGCGGATGTCCAGTCCGGATCGATCCGGCCCGATCGGCGATAAAATTCTTGAGGATGCCATTTTCGATCAGTAAGGTGCGTTGGGCTGGCATTCCTTCATCATCCATGTCGATGGTGCCAAAAGCATTACCAGACAAACCTTCATCCCAAGCTGTCAGACTTTCGTGAGCGATTTTCTGTCCCTTCATATCTACAAACGGGGTAGTATTGCGCTCGATTTGGGTAGTTTCGAGTAAATGTCCGCAAGCTTCATGGAAAATCACCCCACCAAACTTGTTTGCCATGATAATCGGGTAAGTTCCCGATTCTACATAGTCAGCGTAGAGCATCTTCCCCGCAGACTCCGAGACATCCTCAGCAGTAGCAGCATAGTCCCAGGTTTTTAAAAACCCTGGATTGCTAGTATCTCCGACGCGTTGCCCGATCGAAGAACGGTTCGCACCATCGGCACATAATAGGTTATACCCTACCGATTGTGTCAGCCGAATATCTCGGGCAAATGTCCCATCGCTAGATGCAACTAAGACTTCTTGCCAATCGCGGAAATAAGCAGCACGTCGGGATTGAATGTGAGTAGCCGTCTGTTTTAGTTTGCCATTCGCCGCCAGCAACACGTCTCCCATTTCCCGCATCGAGCTACATTCACCCAACCAGCTATCTTTACCCTTTTTCGTTGCATAGTCGCGCAACAGTTCGAGATTGATTTCAGGTACATATGAATTAGGCGCAGGTAAATGTAACGCCATAATCCCCAACGCCTTCTCTAAGGCAGATTTTAGCCCCTGAAAGGACAGGTCATTGGTACTTACATAGCAGTCAGCCTTACCCTTAAATACCCGCACTCCTGCCCCTGTCGATAGGCGGGGCGAGATACTCGTGATTTGGTCATCTTCCGCCAGACAGCTAATATAATTTGCGCGCTCCAAGAAAAACTCCACAAAATCAGCACCCGCTGCTCGCCCCAAACCCAGCAGTGTCGATAATGGAGCTTCCCAGGTTTCATCAAACCGATGTGTAGTGGATGAATAACTTAGATTTGGTAATTGTTTAGATAACAGAAAAGTCTTGGGATCGATCGAAACAGTCATGTAAGCTTCTCCTGGGTTGCTTTACTTATTGTAACAAAC
>JAJAZF010000358.1 GCA_026785875.1 Chamaesiphon sp.
AAGCCTAATTCTCTAGCAATTTCTCCCAATCGATCGAACTCCGCTGGAGTCCAGTATTTGACAACGGGAAGATGTTCTAGTGATGGTCGCATGTACTGTCCCAGCGTCAGCCGATCGCAATCGATCGATCGCAGATCTTGTAATGTCTCGATGATTTCGGCTTGGGTTTCGCCATGTCCGAGCATCAACCCTGACTTAGTGGGAATACTGGGATTGACTACTTTGACATGGCTGAGGACATCTAGCGATCGCCTGTATTTTGCCCCACGGCGTACCCGATCTTGGAGTCTTGCTACTGTTTCGACATTATGATTATAACAGGCGGGTTCCACGCCAACTACAGTCGCGATCCGCTCTAGTTGTTGCCGCTGGGCATCCTGACCGCTCCAGAAATCTGGAGTCAGCACTTCCACCTGAGTCTGAGGGTTGACCGCTCGAATTGCCGCGATCGTCGCCACAAACCAACCTGCACCGCCATCATCGAGATCGTCTCGCGCTACCGCCGTCAGCACCACATATCGCAGTCCCAGCAGTGCGACAGCCTCAGCCACCTTTTGGGGTTCCTGAGGGTCGAGTGGCATTGGTGCGTGACCTTTATCAACTTGGCAAAAACCACAACTCCGCGTGCAAGTAGGCCCCATCAGCAGAAAACTAGCGGTCTGCTGAGAGTAGCATTCGCCGCGATTGGGACAGCGACCTTCTTCGCAGATCGTATGGATCTGACGCTGTTTGATAATCTGTTGAACTGTCGAAAGTTCGCTGGCTGTGCCGATCGATCGACGCAACCAGGTTGGTAAAGCTTGAACTTCAGCGCGCCAACGAGCTAAGTCTGCGGAAGATGAGGGCATGGTTTAGGAGATAATAGGAGTGAGGATAAAGGATCGTTGAGACGTTAATTATTGATTAAATTAGGCTACGCTGGGCAGTACAAGGCGATCGATGTTACTCTCAGATCTTAGCAATTCTCAGACGAGATCGGAATTTGTAATTAATTTTCTCAATTCGCACTGAAAGTAGGTTGGATCGTCTGAATTATCCGAATAGGAGTAACGACCAGTAACAACACCTAAGTTCATAACAGACAACAAGGAGTCAAGTGTGGCAACTAGTAAAATTTTGGTAATTGATGATAGTCGCGTGATTCGGAAGACCGTTCGCGATATGCTTCCAGAAGGTGACTTTGAAGTAATTGAAGCAAAAGATGGGCTGGAGGGGATTAACTTTGTCGAAACAGAGCACCCCGCGCTAATTATGCTAGATTTTATCCTACCTAAGATGAGCGGTTGGGAAGTGTTTCAGCGAATTCAGGCACATCCAGAATATCAAAAGATTCCTTTGGTGTTGATGTCTGGGAAAAAAGAAGAGGTCACTAGCAAGATTACTGAACCATTTGAGTATTTTGAATTTATCGAGAAACCGTTCGATCGAGTCATACTAGCCGAAGCGATCAGAGTGGCGATGACAAAAGCACGCAAAGCTCGTCCTCGGATGGCTGAACTACCTGGTGTGGGGAGTGGCACTGAGTCTCAAAGCAATGAGGAGATCGCTCAATTACAAACTCAACTGACTCGATCGAGCGAACAAATTGCCCAGCTCCAAACAGCTACAACTGCTGAATTTCAGCAGTTACAAGCAAAACTGCTGGCAGCCGATCGATCTCAAGCTGCGGCGATTAAAGAATTAACTGCTAAATTTGAGGTCGAACGACAAACCCAGCAGCTCGAACATGATGCCACCGTTCAAAAGGTAATTAGACTCGAAACTGATGTTGATACATTGAAAAAACAATTGGGTCAATTAGTTGTGTTAATTAAAAAAAGACTAGCTTAACGTCAGTTCGGGTTAAGCAGCGGAGGGTGTCTGAAAAGTCAGGCGAGACGACGGAGGGATCGGCGAATCATGGAAATGTAGAGAAAAGTCTCACAAGTGTCAGTCAAAATCTCGTAATCTTTACTCAAACGACGAGACCAGTTAAACCAACCGAAAGTTCGTTCTATAACCCAACGTTGCGGTAAAGGGACAAAGCCAGTCGTCCGATCAGATCGATGTGGGAGCTGATTTTGCACGATTAGTATCGATCGATGTTAATCGATAAAACTCTTTACTAGCAAGGGTTGGAAATGTGCTTATACATTTTGGCGCGTTGGGCTATTGCCATCATCGTGTCGGGGGTTGTCGGGGGGACTATCTGAGCTTATTGATTACCAAATTCTGCTCATGTCTAGTATGAATCCTGGCATAACTTCATTACAATCAACCGACGCAGGTACTTCTAGGATTTCTGTTTTCTGTCCTGGTCTGTAGATCTCTACCCGCTTGTTCTTAGGATCGACCAACAAGCCCAGTCGGACTCCTACCCGTTGGTATACCATCATTTTCTGCTGGGTTGGCTTCAAATCGTCGCTACTAGAACGTAATTCGATTACAAAGTCGGGAGCAATCGAAAAGAATTTTTCAAGGGTGATTCCTTCAAGTCGAGACTTCTCGATCCAAGAGGAGTCAGGGCAGGGCATTCCACCTTCAAGTGCTGTAAAGTCATATCCTGTTGAAGAGTCAAATGCTTCACCTAGATTAGTCTGTCGATTCCAGTACCAAACTTGACCCGATAAATCTCCGTTTCGCTTTCCGCTTATCGGTAGTGTTGGCGGCATAACAATCAATTCTCTGTTCGGGGTTAGTTCAAGGCGTAGATCGGGATTTTTAATACACAAGCTAACAAACTGCTCTGGTGTGACAGTTAGAGTTGTAGTACTGACATCGAGGAGTAATGGCTGAGTGTGAGCTGGTGAAGTAGGAGATGTAGCGATTGTCATAATACCTCCAAACGTTTATGTGATTTGGTTTATTTAGATTTTTTCCCGCCATCAATGACTGATTCAATTCCTGATTGCTTGATCCGATCGCTTAATGGAATCGGGTCTGATAGTGCTGCGCTATGATTTTCGGTCGATCCTTTCCAGCCATAGTAAGCATTTAATCGATAGCTTTTATGTTGACCGAGTTTGGCACCTTCAATAATAATTTTTTCGGTCAATAGTTTCTTAATTGAACGGCTAAAATTTGGTCTTTGTAATCCCATTTCATTAGCCAGTTCAGTTTGATTAATAGCAATTAAGTTATCCATATTGCCATGATTCGCCGATCCCTCCGTCGTCTCGCCTGACTTTTCAGACACCCTCTGACGTTAGCTTAATCTAATTAAAATCGCCATCACTATCATCCTGTTGTGGTCGTACCGATCGAGTGTTACTTCCGCTTAATTTATCTCTCGTCTGCCTTCTAGAGCGCGGGCGAGAGTTATTTCGTCTGCATATTCGAGATCGCCGCCCATTGGTAGTCCAAACGCAATTCTGGTGACTTTGGTTAACGGTGCGATCAGTCTTCCCAGATAGAGAGTTGTGGTTTCACCTTCGACTGTGGGACTCACAGCCACGATCGCTTCTTTGACATCCTGTGCCACGATCCGCCGTAACAAAGATGAGATATTTAATTGTTCTGGCCCAATCCCATCCATCGGTGAAATAACGCCACCGAGTACATGATATTGACCGCTAAATTCTCGCGTTCTTTCTAAAGCAATCACATCCCGAGAGTCAGCGACAATACAGATGGTTTGTCGATCGCGTTGGGGATTGCGACAGATATCACAAGTCGGTTCGGCAGATAGATGAAAACATACCTGACACAAGCCGACTTGCTGTTTAGCCTCGATCAGAGCTTGAGCCAATTGTTCGACTTCCGCAGTCGATCGTTTGAGAATATGTAAAGCTAATCTCTGGGCAGATTTAGGACCTACTCCAGGCAAATGTTGTAATTGCTCGATTAAATTAGCAAGGGGGCGCGTATAAGCCGTAATCTTAGCTCCTAACGATCGATGGATAATTATTATATGCGATGGGGCGACCGATTAAACAGTGTAGATCTGAGGGTACCCACAAGCGGCGTTTTTATTCGGGGGTTCCCCCCGAATAAAAAAACGATAAGACAGGGGCACCCCTACAGATAACTTGTAGGGGTGCCCCTTGTGGGTACCCACGGGTTATCGCAGCAATAGTATCTACGCATTGGTGCAAGAGGTGAGATTACCGATCTGAGATTTTCAAACCACCCCATAAAAAGCCCCAACTCACACAAAGGTAAGTCAGGGACGAATAATCAGGGTGCATCTACCACTCCTATATCCACACCCTCCCCGACACTATCGGGACGAAACTGGATTATTCTACTAATAAAAAGCCCCAACTTACACAAAGGTAAGTCAGGGACGAATAATCAGGGTGCATCTACCACTCCTATATCCACACTCTCCCCGACACTATCGGGACGAAAGTGGATAAGTACCAATTAATTATTCCCTATCCCCTCACAATATGACCACAGTCAAAGAAGCGATCGAGAAGATGATTCAATCCCGCAATGTCGATACGGGACGTGTGAGCGGCTTGAGTCGGCAAATCATCGCCCAAATGAATACCTTACAGACGAGTATTTTAATTAACTTTGAGAATTTACCAGGGATTAGCAGTTCTGGCGAATCACAGTTGAATCTCTATCTCCAAGCTGGAGCCAAAGAGGATTTACGGGCTGTGCTGCGGGAGGGAATTGCCAAACAACCCAGCCTCAGAATGACGATTAATTCTGCCTATCGGACTGTCGCCCAACAGCATATTCTCTACCAGACATATCGGCGCGAGCCGAAATTGATTCCCCTCGCCGCCAAACCAGGGAACAGCAACCATGAAGATGGTTTAGCGATCGATGTGAGCAACTATAATGCTTGGAAACCATACCTCCTAGCTCATGGTTGGCAATGGCAAGGTAGCCGCGATCCCGTCCACTTCTTTAATAATAGCGGTCGTGATGATGTCAGCAATCTGGGGGTCAAAGCTTTTCAGAGCCTATGGAATAAATACAATCCCACCGATAAAATGACCGTCGATGGTAACTTTGGCGAACAAACCGCAGCTAAAATGGATCGCTGTCCGATCGCTGGTTTCGCGCTAGTGACGCTGTTTCAGCTCGGTGATACAGGCTCTGTCATTACGCGGATTCAGCAGAGCTTAACCAATATCGGTTTCCCTACCCCTGTCAATGGTGTTTTCGACCAAAAGACCCAAGCTGCGGTGATTAAGTTTCAAATTAACAAGGGACTGACAGCCGATGGCGATGTTGGCTCGATGACATTGAAGACGCTGGGAATTAGACTGTGAGATTATCTGTCTTTTGACCCATCAATTTCGATCGATCTCCAGGGTACCTTAGGTACAATAAGGTGCATAAAAACGATCGCGAGATCCTGAAATAATGCGTTAAGATCAAATACGGAGACCCGTCGGATGCGGGACATGAGATAGTCAGTGGCTAAAAAAAATATGGAACTAAAGCTACCCGATGCGATCGTAGCTGCGGAATTGAACGAATTATTGAAAAATACCTTAGATCCTCAGGCTCAAGCTCAAGTGGGTCTAAAACATCAGCAACCAGAACCGAAAGCACCCTGGACGATCGAAGATAGCGAGAATCTATATCGGATTGAAGGTTGGGGCGAACCTTACTTTTCGATTAATGCAGCGGGACATGTCACCGTAGCTCCTCAAGGCGATCGCGGCGGCTCTCTAGACCTCTATGAGCTAGTCACATCCCTGCAACAACGCAATTTGGCTCTGCCGCTCCTAATTCGGTTTTCGGACATCTTGGAGCACAGAATCGAGCGGTTAAATGCCTGTTTTGCCAAGGCGATCGCCCGCTATAATTACGACGGTATCTATAAAGGGGTATTCCCAGTCAAGTGCAACCAACAGAAGCACCTGATCGAAGATCTCGTCAAATTTGGCAAACCTTATCAATTTGGGTTAGAAGCAGGTTCCAAGCCTGAGCTAATGATTGCGATCGCGATGCTAAATAACCCTGGAGCGTTGCTAATCTGCAATGGCTACAAGGATCGCGAATACATCGAAACAGCGATGCTAGCGCAGAAATTAGACCAGACACCGATTATCGTCCTCGAACAGATCGAAGAAGTCGAAATCGCCATCGCCGCCGCCCAATCTTTGGGCATCAAACCCAATCTCGGTGTCCGCGCCAAACTCAACGCCAAAGGAATCGGTCGCTGGGGCGTATCTAGCGGCGATCGCGCCAAATTTGGGCTGACTGTGCCCGAAATTATTATGGTGGTCGATCGGCTCAGAGAAGTCGATATGTTAGACTGCCTCCAACTGCTCCACTTTCACATCGGATCGCAAATTTCTTCGATCTCCGTGATCAAAGATGCGATCGGTGAAGCCAGCAAAATCTATGTCGAACTCGTCCAACTGGGCGCAAATATGAAATATTTGGATGTTGGCGGTGGTTTGGGCATCGATTACGATGGTTCTCAAACCAATTTCCACGCCTCCAAAAACTACGATCTCCAAAACTACGCCAACGATATCGTCGCCGAAGTCCGCGAGAGTTGTAATGAGAAAAATATCCCCGTTCCCACCCTCATAAGTGAAAGTGGACGCGCGATCGCTTCTCACCAATCCGTACTGATCTTTGATGTCCTCAGCACCTGTGAAGTCCGTACAGATTTACCCCAATCCGTTACCACCCCCGAACATCAGATCGTGCGGAACCTGTGGGAAACATATGAAAGCATCACCCCTGAAAATTATCGGGAAGCCTTTTACGATGCCAACCAATTTAAAGATGAAGCCCTGAGCCGATTCAAATTTGGTTATCTCACCCTCACCGAGCGTTCTCGCGCCGAACAACTCTACTGGGCTTGCTGCCAAAAAATCCTCGATATCGCCAAACGCGAGGAATATATGCCCGAAGATTTGGAAGAACTCGAACAAATCATGGCATCGATCTACTATATCAATCTGTCTGTATTTCAGTCAGCACCTGATAGTTGGGCGATCGATCAACTGTTCCCGATCATGCCAATTCATCGATTGGGTGAAGAACCCACCCGACGCGG
>JAJAZF010000359.1 GCA_026785875.1 Chamaesiphon sp.
AACAAAGTGAGGATGCAACTTGAGGAGGAAGCCTTGACCGCGATACACCTACCCGCACAAACATTAAATTTGGCTCACCAGTTAACAGCGCGCAAATTTGAACCGATCGATCTACTCGAACAGATCGCCGAGACGATCGAGTTTTGTAGTACCAATGCGGCAGCGATCGATCGACATGGAGCCTATCCCGCCCAAGAGTTTGAGCGAATTGCTAGTGCGGGTCTATTGACGGCACCTTTAGCCAGTAATCTCGGTGGATTGGGGCTGGGGATCGATGCTAGTTCGATCCATCAGTTGCTGACGATCTTAAAAAATATTGGACGTGCCAATCTAGCTGTCGGGCGGATCTATGAGGGTCATGTAAATGGTCTGCAACTGCTTCAGACTTTTGGCACTCCAGCACAGATTGAAGCTTACGCCAAAGATGCTCGTCGCCACAAAATTTTTGGGGTGTGGAATGCAGAAGAGACAGATGGCGTTAAAATTCTGCCTTTGGGCGATGGCAAATATCGATTGGAAGGCTCCAAAACCTTTGCCACGGGGTGCGGGTGTGTCGAAAGACCATTCATCGGTGGCACGCTGCCTAATGGCGATTGGCAACTATGTATCGTGTCAATGGAAAAAGTAGAAACCGCGATCGATCCAAACTGGTGGCAACCTGCGGGGATGCGGGCAACTGCTAGCTATAAAGTTGATTTTACAGGCGTAGTCCTCGACCAGAGCGAGCTGATCGGGCACCCTGGGCAATACTACAAACAGCCCTGGTTAACTGCCGGAGTGGTGCGGTTTGCCGCCGTCCAGCTAGGTGGCGCAGAGGCTTTATTCAATGCCGCAAGAGAATTTTTGCTGACTTTAAATCGCACCCAAGACCCATATCAAGAAGAACGTTTTGGCAAGATGGCGATCGGGTTAGAAAGCGGTCGGATGTGGCTTCAGGGTGCAGCCCAACAGCTCGAACAGTATCACCCGATCTTTGCTGGAGATCCAGCCGTCGTAAATCCCCGAGCAGATGCTCTAGTTGCTTACGCCAGCATGGTACGCACCGCGATCGAGCAAATTTGTATGGAAGCAATTCAACTCACCGAACGATCGGTCGGAACGCGCGGATTATTACCCCCTTACCCGATCGAGCGGATCGTGCGAGACTTGACTCTGTACTTGCGTCAACCTGCCTTTGATGCCGCATTAGCCACGGTAGGAAGATACGCGCTAAAAAATGTTGAAATTACCGATTCACTGTGGACTCATGAACCATCCACCCACAGCATCTAGTGACGATCCGATCGAGGATCGTCAAGTACATAATTCCGTTCCTGTCGTCGGGGTAAGTGATAAATTACCCCGAGGACAGGTTACTCGTGGGCACATTTCCGAAATTAGCTGGTTATTAGCTAGTCCTGAGGCTTTGCCTGTGCGAGATCTCAGTGCGATCGATCGCCAGCGAGTTGTCGTCGTTGCACCGCATCCTGATGATGAAACTCTCGGCTGTGGTGGTGCGATCGCGCTACTTTGCCATCAAAACTATGATGTCCAAGTCCTCGTCATCAGTGATGGCACACTTTCGCATCCAAATTCTCAAAAATATCCAGCACCTGCGCTCCAGTCGCTGCGAGAACAGGAGACTCTAACTGCACTATCAATCCTCGGCGTAGAGCGATCGGCGGTAACTTTTTTACGGCTCAAAGATGGCTCGGTACCGACATTAACCGCATTTAATTTCCCCAGAGCTAAAGCACTGTGTCAAGCCTATTTAAAAACAGCTTTACCCGACACGATTTTTATCCCTTGGCGATTCGATCCTCATGCCGATCATCGGGCTACTTGGCAATTGATTCAAGCCGCAATTCTCAGCTTAGGTATTACACCTCAAGCGATCGAATATCCAATTTGGGACTGGGATATCCAACAGCAGCAAAAGACCCCAGATCTAGTTCAGATATCTGGGTGGCGGCTAAATATTGAACCAGTACTCGATCGAAAATGTCAAGCGATCGCGGCGTATCGATCTCAACTCGGTCAACTGATTGATGACGATCCCAATGGTTTCTGTTTAACCGCAGAACTACTAACTAATTTTACCCGCCCCTGGGAAGTTTATTTTGAGGAAGTTTTATGAAGTCATCTCATCCCGAATCTCTCACATCAGATTTTTTTGAAGCTCTGTATCAGGAAAATTCCGATCCTTGGCAATTTGAAACGAGTGAGTATGAGGCTCAAAAATACGCAACAACGCTCGATGCCTTGCCACGCGACGTATATCAGTCAGGATTTGAAATTGGCGGTTCGATCGGCGTTTTAACTGAGAAACTAGCTCAAAGATGCCACTCTTTACTATCTATCGATGTCTCGCAAATTGCCCAAGCGCAGGCAATAAAACGTTGCGATCGCCTGACAAATATTGATTTTCAGATGATGTCAGTGCCTCAAGAATTTCCAGACCAAAATTTCGATTTAATTATCCTTTCGGAAGTGGGATATTATTGGTGTCGAGAAGATTTAAATAGAGCGCAGGAATTAATGCTCGATCGATTGCGCTCTACAGGTCATTTATTATTAGTTCACTGGATTGTTGATGCTAGAGTATTACCATTAACTGGTGATGAGGTGCATGATTCGTTTCTAGAACTCGACCC
>JAJAZF010000360.1 GCA_026785875.1 Chamaesiphon sp.
GCCATCTGTGGGCGCGGATCGCGACTGCCGTGAGATACTAACAAATAAGCGTCAGACAAATTAGTTATTAGTGAATAGTGAGCAGATATTAGTTATAGCACTAACACCGCTCGAAAGGTCACTTCGACAAGTGAGTAAACTTTTGACTATTTGTACCCAAACACAGAAGTTTAAAGCTGAGTGTATATCTTGCATTACGATCTAATACCGGAAATAATGCGTTTACTAACCCTTTACCCTTTACCCTTTACCCTTTACCCCACTTCACTAGGGATATCGCCAGATGATGCAAGATGTGAGTATGCTCATTTAGTGAAACGATCTAACTAATTCCTAGAAAAAATACCTACATCATGGACTACGACTTCAAACAACTAGCAAAACTCTACAAAGATACACTGCTGGATAATGTGTTGCCATTTTGGGAGCAAAACTCGATCGATTGGGAGCAGGGTGGTTATTTTACCTGTCTCGATCGATCGGGAAAAGTCTACGATTCAGATAAGTTTATTTGGCTCCAAAATCGCCAAGTTTGGACATTCTCGATGTTGTACAATCGGGTGGAACAGCGGAGTGAATGGCTCAAGATTGCCGGACATGGAGCGAGTTTCCTCGCCGAACATGGGCGCGATCCTCAAGGTAATTGGTATTTTGCACTCGATCGCTCGGGACAGCCCCTCATACAGCCTTACAACATCTTCTCTGACTGTTTTGCCGCGATGGCTTTTAGTCAATATGCCCTCGCCGATGGCGAATCTTGGGCAAAAGATGTTGCGCTCCAAGCTTATCAAAATGTATTACGGCGCAAGGACGATCCCAAGGGTCAATATAATAAAACATATCCTGGGACTCGATCGCTCAAATCTCTAGCCGTACCGATGATTTTAGCCAACCTTACCCTGGAAATGTCGTGGTTATTACCGAGTGATGAACTCGATCGAGTTTTGGATCTGACTGTGCGGGAAGTAATGACTGACTTTCTCGATAAAGATCGCGGATTGATGTATGAAAATGTTGCCCCCGATGGTAGTCATGTCGATTGCTTTGAAGGTCGATCGATCAATCCTGGACATGGGATCGAAGCGATGTGGTTTATCATGGATATCGCTAATCGTCGTCAGGATTTAGCTACGATAAACCAAGCGGTAGATGTGGTGTTAAATATCCTGAATTTTGCGTGGGACGATCGCTACGGCGGGATATATTATTTCATGGATGCTGACGGTCATCCACCCCAACAATTAGAATGGGACCAAAAGCTGTGGTGGGTACATGTCGAAACTCTCGTCGCCTTAGCAATGGGTTATCGGTTAACTGGGAGGGAGGAATGTTGGACTTGGTATCAACGAGTGCATGAGTATACCTGGAAACACTTTGCCGATGCCGAACATGGGGAGTGGTTTGGTTATCTCAACCGTCAGGGCGAAGTATTATTGGATCTCAAAGGTGGTAAATGGAAAGGTTGTTTTCATATGCCACGAGCACTATTGATGTGTTGGCAACAGTTTGAGGAACTAGGCAGTAGATAATACACCAACTGGAGCGTTTGTTGCTGCGCCGATGTTGTTGGCAGGTATGCTCTCTACCGATCGGAGGATGTCAAAATTACAAATTTTAGGCATCTGCCAGTCTAAATCGGTAATAATATTAATAAATAAGTGATTAGAATAGATTTTCGTCCGGTTGTGAGGGTAGATCGATCGAATAAGTGAACCAGAGCTGGTTATTATTTAAGTATCACAAATCTAAGGAATTGGACATGATTCGCATTCTCCTGGTGGATGACCAGAAGAGCATTCGGGAACGGCTGAAGTCTCTACTTGAGACTGAGCCGGACTTTGATATCGTCGGAATGGTAGACAATGGTTATGATGCGATCGAGCAGGTGAAATTACTCATCCCTGATGTCGTCCTCATGGATATGGAAATGCCCGATATCGATGGTGTCCTCGCTACCAAAATCATTTCCCACAGTTCGCTAAAAACCAAAATTTTAGTACTCAGCAGTCATGATAGCGATGAATATGTCGCCGATTCGATTCATGCTGGTGCCAATGGTTACATTCTCAAAGGTGCCCCCGCTCAGGAAATTTGTGATGCCGTCCGATTTGTCAATCGTGGATATATCCAAATTGCGCCAGGTTTATTTGAGAAATTCATTCCCAACAAGATTGAAGCTGGAACCTCAGCATCGACTCGAAATTCAAATACCCAAATCGATTATCCTGAAGGGTTAGAGTTAACTGGCATCAATAAACGTAAAACTAAAGTACCCAATTTAGGATCGAGTTTAGCTATCGTCCCATTGTTGCGATCGCGTAAATCGATCGGGTGGTATCAAACTACAGCATTATTATTAGCAGGATTGGGATTGACAAGTTCGTTCTATCTCCTCCGTCAGGGCAACAGCAAATCCCCAGACAACACACCCTCTCAAAATCGCTCCCAATCGTCCCGTCATATCTAAATTACAGCGTTTAAATCTCCCCACCAATAAATAACTTCGCTGTCAACTGTCAACTGTCAACTGTCAACTGTTTAACCCCCCGCTTTTGCCTCTTGTTCTCGCTGTTTTAATAGATCTATCCCCCAAGAAGTGCCCAACCTTGTAGCCCCAGCCAAAATCAAGTCCACCGCTTGCTGATGGGTGCGGATACCACCAGCCGCTTTGATGCCAATTTGATCCTTAGTTAGATCCTTGAGGAATCGCACATCTTCCACCGTCACCGCACCACACCAACCCGTACCCGTTTTTAACATCCGCGCACCCGCTTCCATACAGATTTGGGCGGCGATCTCTCGTTCCGGTTGCGTCAGTAGCGACATTTCCAAAATTGCCTTCACCCCTTGTCCCGTCGCTTCGCAGATTTCGGCAATCTCACGATGTACATCATCGATTTTCCCTGCTTTTAACCAGCCGATATTGATGACCACATCCAACTCCTGAGCACCATTTTCTACTGCCTCCTGAGCCTCATACAGCTTACTTGCCGTCGTCGTGGCACCTGTAGGGAAACCAATCACCGTACAAATCTGGGGCGGTTTCTGGTGCAGTAGAGCGGTAACTTGCCGCACATAGCAGGGATTGACACATACAGCCGCAAATCCAAATCTATGTGCTTCCTCACACCACTGTTCTACCATCGCGGGAGTAGCAGCAGTACCGAGCAAGGAATGATCGATGTATGAGGTGATGTCGATGTTACTTGATTGTTCGGTTCGCATTATTTAGTTGGTGAATGATGGTTGGGATTTAAAAAGAGGTTTTAAATCCCTCATTAGCAAAATTTAGCTAGGAATGGCAATGAGAATTACATGAGATCGGTTTTGGAGAATGTGTGAGGTGACAGCCGTAACGCATCGAGCCACTGTCAACCTATTTAACGGATTTGAGATAAGACATAGCGCAATCTGTCATAATCATCCTTGAGAATGAGGCTGACAGTACGTCCGGCGGTAACTAGCCACGATCGATCTCGCGATCGTAAATGATGAATTTCGCGAATAGTAGCGGCTGTCAGAGCCTCCACAGGTGCGCCTTGTACCTGCAACAGCGTCCGCAGAAATTCCAACTGTTCGCTAAATCTGATAATCTCTTCCTTATCACACTGGTACACCCCCTGATGGATTTGAGGCGGGCGGGGTGGTAGATATTGATACATTTGCCCTTTATCATCCTCAAAGCCGATGATTGCCGCTTTAAACTCGGTTTTGAGCATCGCAAAAATTTGGGGTTGTTCCTCTCGTAATTCATCCAGCGACATCCCCAAAGCACGGGCGCGATGGACAGAATCGATCGGCGCAGTGGTAGCATGATAAACCACCGCGAGAATTTGATTGCCAGATTCTTCATCGGCTGCTTTGACAATACTCCCAAAAGTAGGCATCAC
>JAJAZF010000361.1 GCA_026785875.1 Chamaesiphon sp.
ATATCGATACCTTCAAACGATCGACTATCCACTACTTCTACCGTAATTTCCTCACCCCGAAACTTTAACTTGGTACCTGCGGACTTGGGTGAGGCAAAAAGTTTGAGTTCGGCAATTGGAAAATTGCGACTTGCGAGTAGTGCGATTAATTCTGTACCAACGGCACCTGTCGCCCCTAAAATAGCAACGCGATATAGATCGGACAAAGAAAGCTGCCTCCACTGATATTAAATAATTGTAAAGCGATCTGTGACAACACTGTCCGAACAGAACCTAATTTTACTCTGGCTGAGCGACTTAGCGACCTTTTACCGGAAAAACTCTAAGCCCGATCGCATCTCTATCCCGATCGAGATGTCAGTTGAGGATTTTAAATACTTAATCCTTAAATACTTAATACCGAACGGCAATGTACTATCATCAAATAGGTGAATCGTGCAGATAAACATCGCATCGATCAAAGTGATGCGACTATGATGACTAGATCCAGGTAGCGAATTTGCAATTCGACTTAGCTCAGAGCAAGCTACCCTCGATCATCATACCAATCTTAGGTTTAGCATATCATAATTACGCGATTTCCCAGCCCCTCAAATATCGTCATTGACTGTTGTTAGATATACATACCATGAAAGTTACCCAGGAAAAACTCGAACAAAGCCGGATTGGTTTACAGATTGAAGTTACCGGAGACCAAACGACTAAATATTACGAACAAGCAATCAGAAAACTGACCACCAGTGCTAACATTCCTGGGTTCCGCAAAGGGAAAATTCCTCGCCAAGTAATTTTACAACGGATGGGTCAGTCCCAGATTAAGGCGATGGCTCTCGAAGCTTTGCTCGAACCAGCAATTAATGAAGCAATTAAACAAGAGACAGTTCCAGCAATCGGTAACTACCAAATTACATCGGATTTTGACAGCTTACTGCAAACTTATGTCCCAGGACAAACTTTGACTTTTAGTGCT
This sequence comes from Chamaesiphon sp., assembly GCA_026785875.1. Taxonomy (GTDB): domain Bacteria; phylum Cyanobacteriota; class Cyanobacteriia; order Cyanobacteriales; family Chamaesiphonaceae; genus Chamaesiphon. The sequence continues at coordinate 971 of JAJAZF010000361.1, forward strand.
GTGGTAGATGTGCCGCCTGTAGTGACTCTGGGCACTTATACTGGATTGGCTGTCAAAGCTGAGGAAATCGTCTACGATCCCGCCCAAGTGGAAGACTTCATCGATCGCCAACGCCGCGAAAAAGCGACAATTATTCCAGTAGTCGGTCGAGCTGCCCAACTCGAAGATATTGCCGTAGTTGACTACAGTGGTAAGCTGACAGACGGTACTGCCATCGACGGTGCTCAAGCTGAGGACTTCGATATCGAACTCTCGGAAGGGAAATTTATCAGCGATCTCGTTCATGGCATCGTTGGGATGAGTGTCGGCGAAACTCGCAATGTCAACGTTGTCTTCCCTGAAGATTACCCCCGCGAAGAACTAGCGGCTCAACCCGCGATTTTTAACGTTGTCCTCAAAGATCTCAAAGAGCAGGAATTACCCAGCTTAGACGACGATTATGCCAAGGAAGCCAGCGATTTTGATACCTTGGCTGAGTACCGAGAATCGATCGTCACTCGGTTCCAAGAACAAGCCAAAAAATCTACCGATGGGAATATCATCGCGGCGATCGAAACAGCCTTGATTGATGTCGCTGAGGCAGATTTGCCAGAAACATCGATCGAGCGGGAAACGATGAATATCCTCAACCAAATGGCTAATCAGTTTAGCCAATACGGGATGGATGTCAACAAACTCTTCACCCGCGAAACCATTCCCAAAATGAAGGAGAATTGCCGCACTGACGCAGTTAAGAATCTCAAACAGCAACTCGCGATCGCCGAAATTGCTCAAAAAGAAGGTATTGTCGTCAGTGACGAAGATATCGTGGCAAAAATGTCTGAGATTCTACCCCAATTAGCTGGCGAGAATGTCGATGAAAATCGCCTTCGCAGCTATATCACTGAGGATCTTCAAAAGGAGAAAACCTTGATCTGGCTCAAGGAACGCGCTCAGGTAGAATTGGTACCTGAAGGCTCCTTAAAGCCAGCAGATGACGAGGAAGCAGAAGCAGAAGTAGACGCAGGTGAAGCTGAAGCGATCGACATCATCGCCGAAGCAGTAGCTGAATAGAGCGATCGATCGAACAGCAATCTCAATTAGTTAGTGAAGTCTTAAATTGCCCCGATCCCTTTCCCTGATTGAGTAATACGGAAAAGGATTCAAACCTCTCCAGATTACTCCCCTCCTGGAGGGGAAGAGGTTACATTCAGGGGGCAGACTAGATCGCAGATCTAGTCTGGTTTCCCGAACCAATTACAGCAACCGATCGCGGCAACTTCACAATAGAGATTGGTATAATTCAATTACGTAGGTGCATTTCACTTATTTAAACTACTATTAAGCCTTTCTTATCTATACCACCATGCTGATATCCAATACTCACAGGTCGATTACTAGTTACAACCAGAGCGAAATCTATGCAGGTACCAACGTGGTGCCCATGGTGGTAGAACAGTCTGGAGTTGGCGAGCGATCCTTTGATATCTATTCACGATTATTACGGGAACGAATCATCTTCTTGGGTACTCAAGTAGACGATGCTGTTGCCGACTCATTAGTCGCCCAAATGCTCTTTCTAGAAGCTGAAGATCCGGAAAAAGATATTCAACTATATATCAATTCCCCTGGTGGCTCGATTACCGCAGGGATGGCAATCTATGATACCATGCAACAAATCCGTCCCGATGTGGCAACTACTTGCTATGGTTTAGCTGCTTCGATGGGTGCGTTTTTACTCGCCAGTGGTGCACATGGCAAGCGTAGCTCCCTACCCAACTCGCGGATTATGATTCATCAACCGCTCGGTGGTGCTCAAGGACAAGCAGTAGATATCGAAATTCAGGCGCGGGAGATTCTTTATCTCAAAAACCATCTTAATGGGTTGCTAGCACACCATACCGGACAACCGATCGAAAGAATCGCTGAGGATACCGAACGCGACTTTTGGATGTCACCAGCAGAAACTAAGGCATATGGACTGATCGATCTGACGATCGATCGCCTCTAAATCTGCGATCGGTTATGAGCCAACGGCAACCATCAAACGGGTTGCCGTCACACCGTAACAATCACTCTAATTGATGGAATACTAAGCATCATCAGCAGTAACCGATCGCCAAACATTGATAATCTATCTTATAGTCGATCGTCATCCATCTTGCTTCACGAGGCAATCTCTCCAAATATGCCAGCTACTAAAAACTATGACTCCCATCTCAAATGTTCTTTTTGTGGTAAATCACAAGAACAAGTTCGCAAGCTGATTGCTGGGCCGGGAGTATACATCTGTGACGAATGCGTAGAGCTATGTAATGAGATCCTCGATGAAGAATTACTCGATCCCAACGGTCCTGTTCCCCACCCCCCTGCCAAAGCCGAGCCACCCCGCAAACGCCGCGAATCTGTGCCGATCGATCTGAGCAAAATGCCCAAGCCGCGCGAGCTAAAAAAATATCTAGACGATCGGGTGATCGGACAAGATGAAGCTAAAAAAGTCCTCTCTGTAGCTGTCTACAACCATTACAAACGGCTGAGTTATGCCCAGTCAAAAAGTGGCAACCCTCAACAATCCAATCCATCTACAGGTGTAAATGGAGTCCAAAAAGCCGATGCCACAGATGATGGTGTCGAACTCCAAAAGTCGAATATCTTACTGATTGGCCCAACTGGTTGTGGCAAAACCATGCTCGCCCAAACCCTCGCTAAAGTCTTAGACGTGCCCTTTGCGGTAGCTGATGCTACTACTCTGACAGAAGCGGGTTATGTCGGCGAAGATGTCGAGAATATCTTGCTCAGACTACTCCAAGCCGCCGATCTAGATGTAGAAGAAGCCCAACGCGGGATTATTTACATCGACGAGATCGATAAAATCGCCCGCAAAAGTGAAAATCCCTCCATCACTCGTGATGTATCAGGCGAAGGTGTCCAGCAAGCATTGCTAAAAATACTCGAAGGTACGATCGCCAGCGTCCCACCCCAAGGCGGTAGGAAACACCCCTATCAAGACTGCATCCAAATTGATACCAGCAACATCATGTTTATCTGTGGTGGGGCATTTGTAGGGCTAGATAAGGTCATCGAACAACGGATGGGTAAAAAATCCATGGGCTTTATTCAGCCAGGTGATACCCCCAATCGCGAACAGCGGACGGCGGATATGATCAAACATCTAGAACCTGAAGATCTAGTCAAATATGGACTAATTCCCGAATTTGTCGGTCGGGTACCAGTAATCGCTACCCTCAAGCCATTGGATGAGAATACCCTCGTCTCCATCCTGACTGAGCCTCGTAGTGCCCTCGTCAAGCAGTATGAGAAGCTGCTACACATGGATAATGTCGCCCTCGAATTTCATCCCGATGCCATTCGAGCCATTGCTAAAGAAGCTCACCGCCGTAAAACTGGAGCTAGAGCCTTACGCGGGATTGTCGAGGAGTTGATGCTTGATGTGATGTATGAGTTGCCCTCACGCAAGGATTTGACCCGTTGTGTCATCACTCGTGAAATGGTTGAAAAACGCTCTACTGCCGAATTATTGATTCATCCTGCATCAGTACCAAAGCCGGAATCAGCCTAGACTAGCAGAGATTCGATGGCTAGATTAGCCATCGTTGGCGTTGGCGTAGCCGTCGGAAAATTACTATACATCAGCCAAATATCTTAGATGATTTACCAAAAGTGGATCTGCACAAGATAGCCCGATCCAAAGGAGAGAATTCTCCTCTGTGAGAGAGGCTACGCCAACGACTTACTCACCCCAGACTATCAAGAAATGGCTTCTGCGATCCAAAGGCAACTGACGATCCACAGGATCGGCAACTTTACCTGCGAGCATCGACTCAGACAATAAGTTCCATCAAATGGCTGATGTAAAAGACTAGCAACCTAGAATATATTAGATATATAAATTCAAACAGCTAATTTAAGTTATTTAAGTATAGCAACACGAATTTTAATAATTCTTTTTTAGTAGTGCTGATACAACTGTAGATTCACCATTACTAAGGGAAATCGGGGTTTAAGCTTACACAGGCTGGTAATAACATTACCAGCCACTTTTATTGTCAATATTATTACCAAAAAGAATTGGTTTAAAGTCTCTCCCTTTTAGGGATAAATTAAAAGAAAACTATTCATTACTCCAATCCTCTTGCTTTTAGGTAGAGGAGGTAGGCGATACGGGAGGTTTCCTCCCGTATTTCAGCCATGCCTGTGTCGCTGTCTGCTTGGTGCAACGCACGCTGAGGAAACCTCAGCGCGTAGGGCAAAGCCCCGCCAAAGGCGTATGCATCCGCAACTGTCAACTGTCAACTGAATGAACGATTTAACCACGACCACGGCTCAATCTGGGCAATGTGGAGTAACTCCTGACTCAGTTCGGCGTGTAGTTGTCCATTAGTAGCTAGAATTCGACCCGATCGAATGTCAAATGGACTGCGATCGTAAGCAGTAACTGTACCGCCAGCAGCCTCGACAATCGCCACACCCGCCGCCAAATCCCAGGGCGAGAGTCCGCGCTCCCAGTAGCCATCTAACCTACCACACGCGACGTAAGCTAGGTCGATCGAAGCTGCGCCAGCACGTCGGACACCTTGGGTAATATGGGTTAGATAACAAAATTCTTGATAATTATTATCGGGGGTTTCGCGTCGATCGTAAGCAAAACCTGTTACGAGCAGACTTTGAGCTAATTTATCTACAGTAGAGACATGAATTGGTCGGTCATTGCAAGTGGCACCTAGTCCCACCGCACCACGAAATAGTTCTTTGTGGAAGGGGTCGAAGATCGTGCCGACTGTCGGAACACCATTGATTAATAATCCGATCGAAGCTGCTGAAAATGGGTACTGGTGGGCATAATTGGTCGTACCATCCAACGGATCGATCGCCCAGAGATATTCAGCATCAAGATCGCCAAATTGACCTGATTCTTCAGCCAGAATCGAATGGTCGGGAAAATGCTGGCGGATAATCTCTAAGATGACTGCTTCGGCTTGCCGATCGGCTTCTGTAACCAGATCGCCAGGACGACCTTTTTCGACGATCGATTCTAACTTACCCCAACAAGCCTGTAATACTTCTCCTGCGGCTAATGCTGCTGCTGTTGCTACATCTAAATAAGTAGACAGTCGATCGGTTGTTGGCGTTACCTCGACCTTGGAGAATTGTTGAGGTGAATTCATTAGCTCGATTTATCATCTAAATATCTGCAATAGTTATTGTACATTAGCAAGGTCACGAGTTGTAGTCTATACATCACTAAAAAAATTCCCCAATCAAGTTGGGGAGACTGACCAAGATCGACTTATTCTCACTAATTAGTTCGAGCTGGTAATTGCCTGACTACTACCAACTAAATTATATTGTCTTTTCGTCTCGATATAAAATTCGCGATGTGGCTGTAACTGTTGGTAATAAAGACTAATTCCTTGTTGAATTACTAAAGCATGGTCTTGATTTGTATGGTCTTGAATCGCTGCCAACTGGCGCGCAGTTTCGGCATCTAATTGAATTATGAGCTGCATATAAAAAGCCTCTACTGTAAAATTATTGGTATAATAACTATAAATTATAACATTCCATACTCTATCAGCCGATCGATAGATATATATTGCCAGCTCGTCAGCACTCATTTTCCGGCTTCTCTGGATGTTAAAAACTAATGCTGAAGACATTTGTAGACAATTATAATTTAATTCTAAACCTTTCCAATCCCGCGATTCTGTTGCTTTAGATACTGCAATTAAGTTGAAACGATTTAGACATAATTAATGAGTAGCTACTTACCCAAACGTGGGACAACTTAACAATCAATCGCCAGATGACAAGTTTTTCGGTAAAATGCTAGTACAAGTAATCACTCACTCCCTAACTCGATGGTCATGAACCCAACAGCAACGAAGGAAACCAGCGACAAAACGAATGAACCCAGCGACAAATCGCTGGAAGCTATGAGACATTTCTCCGAAACTTATGCTAAAAATACCGACACTTACTTCTGTGTAGATCTTTCTGTAACCGCTGTAGTAATTAAGGGACTGGCAAAAAATAAAGAAGATTTGGGTTCACCCCTTTGTCCTTGTCGTCACTATGAAGATAAGGAAGCTGAAGTTAAAGCTGCTTTTTGGAACTGTCCATGTGTCCCCATGCGCGAACGCAAAGAATGTCATTGCATGTTGTTCTTAACTCCAGACAATGACTTTGCTGGAAAAATCCAAGATATCACCATCGAAGAAGTCAAAGCAGTGTAATCGATCGATCGCGAATAGATGTAGTCTATTAGTCTAGATATCACTACTCTTTTGTCGAACGATCGGTAGAAAAGAGTAGCGATATTGACTGTTTTTAGGGTCGATCGCCATGCCAAGTTTGAGTTAACGATCTAAGCACGTGACAATGGTAAAATATCTTCAGGTGGATATTTACCACTGAGCACTATTTTTAGTTCAAACCCATGTCCGTTGATGAATCGATCGATCTACATGATGCTGTCCCAATCGATCGGATTAAATACGACGATCGGGGTTTAGTTCCCGCTATCATCCAAGACTATCTGGATGGAACGGTACTGATGATGGCGTGGATGAATAGCCAATCTCTGCAAAAGACTCTAGATACAGGCGAAACCTGGTTTTGGAGTCGTTCTCGCCAGGAATTTTGGCACAAAGGTGCAACTAGTGGACATACTCAGCACGTCAAAGATATTCGTTATGACTGCGACAGTGACGCATTACTAGTCACCGTCGAGCAAGTTGGGGACATCGCCTGTCATACAGGAGCACGTAGTTGCTTTCACCAAATCGCCACTGCTACCGCCGCACCACCCGCCGATACACTTTCAGATTTATACCAGACGATCTGCGATCGTCGTGACGCGCCCCAAGTAGGCTCATATACCCAAAGTCTATTTGCAGGTGGGGATAATAAAATTCTCAAAAAAATTGGTGAAGAAGCCGTAGAAGTCGTGATGGCTTGTAAAGACGATCGACCCAACGAAATCGCAGGTGAAGTTGCCGATCTGTTCTATCATACTCTCGTCGCCCTCGCTCACCATCGCGTCAGCATCCGCGATGTCTACCGCGAACTTCAATCTCGCCGAAAATAGCGGTTTGAGCTGGGAGACATCCATATTTCCGATGAGAATTACCTGATACCTAATTGAGCTTATGCTGACAGAAATCGCCCAAAAAACTCGAATAGCAGCACAGCATTTAGCTAATCTTTCGGCGGAGGCGAAGAACAAAGCGATCGAATCTATTGCTAAATCTCTAGAAAGCCATGCCGATGAAATAGTAGCCGCAAATGCAGCCGATTGTCAAGCTGCTGAGGGGGAAATTGCCCCAGCTTTGTATGCCCGATTGAAATTAGATGCGGCGAAACTCAAAGGTGCGATCGTGGGTGTCCGAGATGTGGGTAAATTAGCCGATCCAGTGGGTCAAATGCAGATCCACAGAGAACTGGATGCTGGCTTGATTATGCAGCGCGTAAGCTGTCCTGTCGGTGTTTTAGGGGTGATTTTTGAGGCTCGTCCCGATGCAGTAATTCAGATTGCAAGTTTGGCAATTAAGTCGGGGAATGGGGTAATTTTAAAGGGTGGACGGGAAGCGATCGAGTCTTGTACTGTATTGGTAAAAGCAATCAAAGCTGGATTGGCTCAATCTGAAGTCGATCCTAATGTCATTCAAATCTTAACTACGCGATCGGAAACTACCGAGCTACTAAAATTAGACCGTTATGTCGATCTAATTATCCCGCGCGGTTCCAATGAATTTGTTAAATATGTCCAAGACAATACCCGAATTCCCGTCCTTGGTCATGCGGATGGAATTTGTCATTTATATGTAGACAGTGAGGCAGATTTCGACAAAGCGATCGCGATTACGCTCGATTCTAAAACTCAGTATCCAGCAGCTTGTAACGCGATCGAAACCCTGTTGATTCATCAATCGATCGCTAGTAAATTATTACTGCCAATTGTTAATCAATTACAGGCAAATGGAGTAGAAGTAAGATTAAGCGAACTCGGACACGAAATCCTAGGTAATCAACAGAATCTCACGATCGATCTGGCGATCGCTACTGATTGGGCGACTGAATATAGCAACCTCACTCTCGCCATCCAAATCGTCCCCGATCTCGATGCAGCCATCACCCATATCAATACCTATGGTTCGCGCCATACCGATGGGATTGTCACCGAAAATCTTACCACCGCCAAAGTATTTTTCGATCGAGTCGATGCCGCAAATGTATTTCACAATTGTTCGACGCGATTCTCAGACGGGTTCCGGTATGGTTTTGGTGCGGAAGTAGGCATCAGTACCCAAAAGATGCCCCCGCGCGGGCCAGTAGGCTTGGAAGGATTGGTGACTTACAAATATCAAATCACTGGGGACGGACACATCGCCGCTACCTATACAGGCGACAATCCCAAGCCATTTACACACCGAGACTTATAAACAGTTAAAAATGCGCTCAATACGGTTCGGTTAATCTCATAAGTAGCTAGGTGGAATTTAATATAAAACGATCTGATAACATTCTCACCACTGGCAGATAATTTGGGAACAGTTAACCGTTTTAACCATGCTGATTTTATTGGTTGCAGCGATAATTTCGCCATTTTTAGGCGACGATAAAGATACCAAGATAATTATAGCGATCGATTTTAATCAAACTGGAGCGAATAGTCGGTCTAGATAGTAGTTGCTACCAATCCGATCGGCATTACCTTGAGTATTAGATCGCGAATTTATCATTCATAATTTATGGCAATGGATCTCACCGTTATCTTTCGTCTGGCGTTGGCTTTGGCTTTAATTATTGGCATGGAACGCGGGAAGCCCTCTCGATCTCGGTCGTTACGGCGGTACTTTCGGGCTTTAAAGAGGAGTTACACAAATATCTAAATTATTTAGAACGAGAGGAATTAATTGCCACCTTACAACTATTGCTAATCGCTGTTGTCGCGCTTCCTTTATTACCCGATCGCCCAATCGAGCCTTGGAATGCGCTTAGTTTATTAGCAATCTTAATTCCGCCGAGCGGCTATTTGGCGATAGTCCCCTGTTAGCCGCTGTAATCATTGCCACAAGGCTCGATCGACAAGTAGCAACTCCAGCCGGAATGGAACTCAAAAACCAGATCGAAATTGGTTCTGCGCTTAGTGCTTTGAAGATAGTCACCTCCTAGCTCTTAGTAATTGTTA
>JAJAZF010000362.1 GCA_026785875.1 Chamaesiphon sp.
AAAGTATCCAGATTGGATTATCGATCGGTAATTCTCGCTATCATTGGGCTTGGTTTTTAAATACCAAACTTCAATCTAGTTGGGATACAGAATATATCATACCCGATCGCTTATTAGAATTATTACCGATCGCTCTACAAGCAATAATTAAAGAACATCAGTTAAAGATCGATCGGCTCCCGATCTTTCTAGTTTCGGTTGTTCCCAGTCAAACAGTAATATGGCAGCAATTATCGCAAGTTAAAACAATTACTCTAGCAGATATTCCCTTATTCAATCTCTATCAGACAATCGGAATCGATCGAGCGTTAGCTGTATTTGGGGCGGGGGAAATATTTGGTTATCCAGTCTTAGTCATCGACGGTGGTACGGCATTAACTATTACTGGTGTCGATGCTAATTGTCATCTAATTGGCGGCGCAATTTTACCAGGATTGAGATTACAACTACGCTCATTAGCTGCCGGTACTGCTGCATTACCACAAATAGGATTACCTGAACAATTACCACCGCGCTGGAGCGACAATACCGCAGGATCGATCGCGAGTGGGATATTATATACAGTTAGTGCTGGAATTATCGATTTTATTCGAGATTGGGATCGACTATATCCAGATAGTCAGATTGTCTTTACTGGTGGGGATGGAGAGCTTTTGAATGGGTATATACAGGCAAATTTGTCTAGACATTTAGCAGTTACGAGATGCGATCGGCAGCTACTATTTCATGGATTAGCTGCAATTTTAGCTATAGATAATTTACCATAGCTCTATTTCTTCTCGTTCGACTCTAGTTTGGATTCGATCAAGAAATTCAAGAATTTTTCGAGCAATTTGAATTGAGATCTTTTGGGATGAAGTAGAGTCTATATCTTTGATTGATTTATATTCAGAATTACGCACAGCCTGGGCGTATAATTGACTTTGCTTGACGATCGATCCAAGATCAGAATCGCTCTGTAAAAATAGTAATGGCGATCTGAACTGAGATAGTCGCTCGGCAACTAATTCACGACGAATTTCCTTACTCGATCTCTGAAAAATTAAGCTACAAGTAGTAGGAAATTTATTAAAATAATTCCAATAAGCTTGACTTGCCAAGGAGTAAGCACCATCGCTGACAGATACTATTACTTTCAACCCATTGAGCCACAGCGATAATAAACATGGGTAAGTAAGTAACCATTTTGTCAATTGATTATATTGATTCCAATCCGCCCAAGAAAATCCTTCAGGTGAAATTGCTACTACACCTCGAACTAAATCTGGATACTTTAGGGTATAACTAACTGCAATCCATGCACCAAGAGAGTGTCCTACTAAAAAAACCGGATGTAACTTGAGTGCGGTCAAAAATTCATGGAGACAATCGACTTCCATCTCGATCGAATTTGGAGTTTGGATGGCAGTGGAATTACCAAAACCCAGCAAATCGATCGCTAAACAATGAAAATTCTTGCTCAATATTCCGATCGAATTTTCCCATTGAGTACTATCATACCAACTACCATGTAAAAAAATTACGACAGGTAGACGATCGTCCCCCGCTTCACGCCAGAATATTTTTCCGGCTGAGAGTTTGATTCGAGAAGTACGATCGACCATAGGGGCTAGATATTAAAAGACAGCGAACCACCAGGTCAGGAATGTGAGGAGATCTTCAATTCCAGCATTAGCTAAATTAATAGTACAACTGTCAAAGCCTACACTTCAATCTACCCACTAGTATTTTTACCTCGCGATCGTTTATGATATAGTTTGCTCAAGCTACGTTCGATTCGGATTAACTACCGATAATTAGCTCCAATCTTTTATGAAGACAGCTACGGATTTCTAGCACAGCCCTGACAGCTCCAGTCCAATCGGATTGGTAGATGTCCCCTATCGTTTATTTTTACAGAGGCACATATGGCAAAACGCCGCAACCTGAAGAAGGAAAAGGCGGAGCGTAATCAAGCATACGCTCGTAAGTTTAGAAAACGCCCCACTGGCGGTCGGATGTTCAAATCGAGATTCCGTCCTCAATCTAGTGGTACTTCGGCTGAGGAAGATAACGAAGATACTTCAGCAGCAGCAACTTAAATTAGG
>JAJAZF010000363.1 GCA_026785875.1 Chamaesiphon sp.
TAGGTCGTCCCCGCGTTGATGTCACCTTACGAATTTCCGGTTTCTTCCGCGATGCTTTCCCCAATTTAATCGATTTATTCGATAATGCCGTCAAAGCTGTCGCCGCATTAGATGAAACACCCGAACAAAATCCATTAGCCGATCGAGTCCAACAAGAAATAACTATTTGGCAACAACAAGGATTAACATTAGACGAGGCGCAAACTCGATCGCAATACCGGATTTTTGGATCGAAACCAGGTGCCTATGGTGCCGGATTGCAAGGATTAATTGAGTCCCAAAATTGGGAAACCGAAGCAGATTTAGCCCAAGCTTATATCAATTGGAGTGCCTACGCTTATACCAACAAAGCCGAAGGCATCGCAGCACCAGAAGCATTTAACCAACGCTTGGGTAATATGCAAATCGTCCTCCAAAATCAAGACAATCGCGAACACGACTTACTCGATTCCGATGATTATTATCAATTTCAAGGTGGTTTAACCGCCGCAATTAAACAAGTATCTGGCAAAGCACCCGAAGCCTATTTCGGCGATAATTCTCGCACCGAAAATCCCAAAGTTCGCAAACTTACTGAAGAAATCGACAGGGTTTATCGATCGCGTGTCGTCAACCCCAAATGGATCGCTGGAGCCATGCGTCACGGCTATAAGGGAGCCTCAGAAATGGCAGCGACGTTAGATTTCTTATTCGCCTATGATGCCACGACTAATTGCGTTCAGGACTTCATGTATCAAGGTGTGGCGGATGCTTATTTATTCGACGAAACAGTACGAGAATTTATCGAACAAAATAATCCTTGGGTACAGCGGGATATGGCGGAAAGGTTACTCGAAGCTAATCAGCGAGGTTTGTGGGCTGAGGTGGCACCGGAGACGTTAGAGCGGTTGAGGTTGATGGTGAATGAGGCGGAAGGGGTGATTGAATCTCAGGGGAGTTGATGTTATTAGTATTCTATGAGGAAAATTAGAAAATTTTATTTGTCTCGAGTTACAGAAAATAGATTAATTTAGTTTGATTTACTCAAAATCTATTAAACAAAGACTATGCTTAACCTAAGATAGTTCTGAGGTAGTAGATTCATTTATATTTATAGCTTGTTTAAGATACATTATAAATTGTGTTGAATCTGCAAAGTAATTCGGATAGGCGGTTTTCAGACTGTTTAATGAAATTGCCGAAACTAAGACTACGTTGCAACCAGTATTGTCACTCACTTTCTTTTCTCGATTAAGATAATCTTGTGTTGCTAACGATAATTGTTCGTCTCGATAATGAGTTAATTCAACCATTTGAGTACTTTCATCTAGTTCCAATAAGAAATAATCTGTTTTTCTGAAATTTTTCTCATTAACAAAACGCGATGTCACAATAAAAGCATTTAATTGATGAATTGCATTTAGTTTTCTCTCTAATCTTATCAGTTCTTTCTGAACATCTATATCTTTAAATTGATCGCCAATGGGACGAGATTCTATCTTTGCAAACGCAGCACTTGCATACATGAAAAAATCTAGCCAGTCTTTACTCCCATGACTTGATTTTAGAGCCTGACTCGTAAAACTATCTACAATTTCAACTGCTGTAGCCCAGGCGTGCTGAACTTTCGATCTCAATTGGATTTCAACAAGATAATCTTGATACTGATTCTTATTACCCTTATATTTATAAATAAGATGAATACCGCGATAGCCTGATGGCTTCGGAATATCAATATAGTTAGTTGTTTTGTGTAGCTGATGAGTCGTATTGCCATTTTCAAGTGACTCCGCCAACTTCTCAACGCGTACAACTGATTTTAATACAACTCTGCATCCCCCTAAATCCTGCATTCTTTGTAGTTTCATCTTTGGGAAACGCTTTAGCTTGCTCAGTATTGATGATGCTCGCTTTAGTCGCTGTACAACTACAGCAGAACTATCTACTTGAGAAGACTTCCGTTTTAAAAATACCGAGATAGCATGGAGTGGATATGCGTGTGCAGATCTCCAATTAGAAAGAATATTCAGTGCATCAGCATACTCAGA
>JAJAZF010000364.1 GCA_026785875.1 Chamaesiphon sp.
ACCGCCAAGGGCGTTAGGACATATTACAATCGATTGTCGATTGCCTTGGCGGTTGGGGCGGGTTTTGTTCTGAAGTTATCGGTAAATTTCGGGCATCTCTAGCATAAACCCGCCCCTACAATCGATGTCCTAACCGCCTTGGCGACTGCTATAATAGCTAGTTTAAAGAGACTCAAATACTGCCGTAAAACCCGCGATTGTTAGACATTCTTCGGCAAATTCATCAGCATCACTGACATCTTCGATCTGATATTCCATGATGCGTCGATCGTCACCATACATTTTTTTGGATGACAGCAAAGTACTGGGATATTTGGCGGCAAGCTCCTTGAAAGCTTTGCTATTAATACCCCAGTCTTCAGCAGAACACTCGATCGTTACACGCCACATAATTAGGGGTTAGGGATTAGGTTTTAAGGATTTAGGATTGCGGCGATCGGTTTATCTCGATCGCCCCCACCCTAGTTTGACGAACAGCACTAAGCTGTTAGTCATTTAATCTACTGGTTGAGAAAAGGCAGAAGGCAGAAGGCAGAAGGCACGATCGATAATGTGATTTAAATGTTCGACAGCTTATTGAACTGTCAACTATCAACTATCAACTGTCAACTATCAACTATCAACTGTCAACTATCAACTGTCAACTGTCAACTAAACTCTAGCCTGTATTACGCATTCCGGCGGCGATGCCATTGATAGTTAGTAATGCACCGTCTAGGAGTTCCTTCTTGCTATAGCGAGAGTAGATCATTCCCGCTCCACCGTGTTGGCGCAGCCGCTTGAGCAGTGAGACTTGGAGAAATCCTAGTGGCACAATGCTACCATTGCGTAGTTGGATCGAGCGTTGGAGTTCGGGATTATCATCCAAAAATCTTTCATGTCCAGATATCCGTAGTACCAGATCGCTGACGAGGCGATATTCTTGCGTAATTCGCTCGAATAAGATCTCAAACCGCTCTCGATCTTCTGGCTGGGAGAGTTCCTCCATGTAATGACGCGCAATTTGGAGATCGACTTTGGAGATCGTCATTTCTACTTTGGAAATAGCCATGCGGAAAAATGGCCATTTGCGGTAGAAGCCCTGGAGCAGTTCAAAGTTCTCGGTTGGAGATTCGGCGACAAATTCCTCAAGTGCGGCACCAACACCATACCAGGAGGGGAGGAGGAACCGACTTTGCGTCCAACTAAATACCCAAGGAATGGCGCGGAGACTGGCTAGATCCCGTTTGCCACCGCGACGAGCGGGACGGGAACTGATTTGCAGGTGACTGATTTCATCGATCGGGGTAACTTGATGAAAGAAGTTAACTAGATCGGGGCAATCGTACACTAGAGCGCGATAGTGTTGACGCGATCGATCTGCGAGATCTTCCATTACCTCGTTCCAAGGTTCGATATCATCGACTCCTCCAGACATCAGGCTAGTCTTAATCACCGCACTGGCTACCTGTTCGAGGTTATAGAGTGCCAGTTCGGGGAGCGAGTATTTAGACGCGAGGACTTCGCCCTGTTCGGTAATCTTGATCCGCCCGTTGATACTCTGCCCTGGTTGGGCTAAAATCGCCTCGTGGGATGGCCCACCACCTCTACCGACGCTGCCACCTCGTCCGTGAAAAATCCGCAGCTTCACGGCGAATTTCTCAGCGATCGATTGCAGGGCTTTTTGGGCTTTGTGGATTTCCCAATTACTACTGAGGAAGCCAGCATCTTTATTACTGTCGGAATAGCCCAGCATCACCTCTTGGAGATCGGGGACTAATCCAGGTATAGCTGTGGCTGGAGCTGGATCGTATCCTCCAGTCAAAGCGGCTCGATACAATGGCAACTCAAATAAACACTGCATCACCAGCGGGGCTTTTTTGAGATCTTCCACAGTTTCAAATAAGGGTACTACTTGCAGACTGGTAATCCCCGTTGCAGGATCGTACAAACCCGCTTCTTTTGCTAGGAGCATCACTTCGAGAATGTCGCTGACATCCCGATTCATACTGATGACATAAGTCTGGCAGATTTCGGGGCCAAACTCCTGATGGAGTCGGCGCAGCATCCGAAAGGTTTCGACAGTTTCGACGGCTTTAGGGGAGAAGGGGAGTTCGCCAGGAATTAATGGGCGACGGGTTTGGAGTTCGCGCACCAGCCATGCGACTCGATCGGCTTCCGAGAGGTCGTGATAGGATTGGGGCAATACCTGGAGATAATCGGCGATTTCGGCGATCGTATCGGCATGACGACTGCTCTCTTGGCGGATATCTAGTTGGGCGAGATTAAATCCATAAATTTCTACCTGACAAATTAATGTTTCTAATGCTTTGCAAGTCAGTCCCGTTTGCTGCAAGCTCAGTCGGATCAGACCTAACTCTTTGAGGAAGTCTGCCCCAGAATGATAGCAGGTATTGAGGTTGAGTTCTGTTTTCGGCAGTTGGAGACTATCCCAATCAGCTACTTGACGAGATCTGTCGAGTGTATTCGACAGCCGCTCGATAATATAAGTAAGTTTGAGTCGATAAGGTTCTTGACGGTAGCGGATTGCCAACTCATCATAGATTTCTGGAAAGTGCGATTTATCCTGTTCGAGGGATTCCAATAACGCGGGTAAAACATTACTCCAATGCAAGGATAAGCTGAGGGAATTAGTCAATCCCCGCACCGATTTGATGTATTTTTTGAGGACTATTCCCCGCTGATAGCAAGCAGTTTGCCAAGTAATTTTGGGTGTAACTGAGGGATTGCCATCCCGATCCGATCCTACCCACGAACCAAACCGACAGAACCGATTACTCGGCGGCGTGAGATAGGGAAAAGATTGTTTTAGAGCGAGACTCAATCGTTGCGACAGTTGGGGAATTGCATCGAATAAAACTTCCTCAAAGTAGTGCAGGGTATAGTCTACCTCATCCAATACGGTTGGTTTGAATTGGTGTAATTCATCTGTGCGCCACCATAAGAGGATCTCTTCTAGTAATTGTCCTTCTAGTTCGGTCACTTCCCAAGAAGATTGGATGCCCAAACGCGCCATATCCTCTTCCGCTCGATCGAGTTTTTCGAGAATTTGAGCTACACGTCGTTGTTTATCGCGAATCGTATGCCGCACAATTTCGGTAGGGTGAGCAGTAAATACTAGCCCGATATCCAACTCATCGAATAATCGCTGGATCTGTTGGGGTGGGACTCCTGCTGATTTGAGCAGGGGAAATAAAGCTGTAAATGTACCGCGATCTTTTTGGGGTTGAGCGGAAGCTTGCCAATTTTTTTCAAGCAGCCCTGCGCCTAGTGGCGACAAGTTTTCTGACAGGTGGCTAGTTTCGGTTGGGAAGCTCGGTGCTGAATACTGGAGTGACAACTTGAGGGCAAGCTTTTGCTCGCACTGCTCATAGTGTTGCTCGACGATATTAATTAATTGAAAATACAGCGCAAATGCTCTCGCAGCGCGAATTGCATCCTTGAGATCGAGTTGTTCGATCAGGTGATGTACCTCTTGCGATAGGGGTTGGGCGGCAATCCCGTCGGAGGAACACATCTCCCGTAGTTGGTTGAGCAGATTGACTAAATCCTGTCCGCAAGCATCTCGCAGCACTCGTTCCCAGAGGTCTTCGATTACTTTGAGTCGATGGTTTAGGAGTAAATTCGCTGGGGTAGAAACCATCAATTCTGGTTCTGAGATGTGGGTTAGCGGGTGCATATGACAGTTCTCGCGGTGTAGAGGTGGGAGTGAACTACCCAAGGTGACGCTGTTGTTTGACCTTGCGGTGTGACAGCGACTGACCTCGCGATTAAAATTTCTTGCTCGACAGGCTGTGTACTGACTAAGCCTTCAGCAGCGGCGATCCTTCCTGACTACCTTTTTAAATAAATACAAAATATGTATGTTCGATCGGTTAGGCAGATTCGATCCAGATCGCGATTTAGGTCGGAAACCGATAATATTATACCAAAGATTTGTCCGTTGCCCGATCCATCGATCGACTCTAGTCGATCGCGTCCTCAGTACCAGCAGTTACGCTGACGGGAAAATGTAGCACTGGTAATCGATCGCCCCGAAAGATCTCTTCACTCGACAATCCCAACTGTTCGAGCAATCCGCCCGCAGCTTGGGCGGCGACGATCGCTAGCAACCAAGGTGTCGCAGCGATACTAACGAGTAAAGATGGCGAAATTAGATGAGCGGGTGCGGACGAGACTGATGATGCTGGCATAGTAATAATCTCAAATTTTAAATGAGCGGGCGATCGAGGTCTTGTCCTCGATGTAGGGGGTTTAGATACTGAGCCTGTGGTGCTTCTATCATAATCGAGTTGAGAAGTCTGTGGTTGTCACGCTCGACACAACAACGCGATCCCTAGTAAGGGGTGGGAGCCAGATCGAAAGATCCGTTCAAAGACAAGAGCAGTAAAAGACGATAAATCGATCGAGATGCGCCTGTAGAGCCAAAATTAGACCAAGCGATCGACTAAATAAAAAATAACTAGCAGCAATGTTAATTGTGATGGGTGGTTGCGGGTAATTTAAGGAGGAGAGTAATTAAAAAATTAAATAATTCACAGCGATCTCGATCGAGGAGTACCAAAACAGTCTTCTAGGAACTTTCCACCCTTTGCTCCAAAGTACATTACCCCGTCTTCGCTACTTTTTCCTAGTGGCATATTCCAGGCTATGAGTAACAAATTTATATGCTTAATCGATTAAAAAAACTATTTACAGGGCGTGGTAGTGGAGTGGCAATCGAACTTGGTTCCGAACGGATCAATATTGCCCAACTCCAAAAAAAAGGTGCAGATCTAACACTCAAACATCTATGTTCTGCTGAAGTTCCTGAAGGAATTTTTGAGGAGGGACGAATTGTCAATCCCCAAGAGCTTGGGGCTTTAATTCGGACGACGCTCGCCGATAACAAAATTAAAGCAACTTATGTTGCGACCTCAGTCCCGATGCGGGAAGCTGTGATTAGGTTAATTCCCCTACCAGCCGAATTGAGCGATCGAGAAGTGCGAGATCTGATTCTCAATCAAGAAGCAGCATTATATCTACCATACCCTCGGGAAGAAGTCGATCTCGACTACCAAAAACTCGATCTAATCACAGATGAAGACGGGCTGGATAAAGTCCAAGTGATGCTAGCAGCAACTCGCAAGGAAGTCACCGATAGCTATATCGAGACATTTCAGTATGCGGGATTGCAAGTGAAAGTTCTAGAGATCAGCAGCTTTGCAGTACTCAGAACCATCAAAGAACAACTGCGCCAATTTGCGCCCCAAGAAGCGGTAGTTCTGATCGATATCGAGTTTGACTGTACCGAAATTGCGATCGTTGTGAATGGGATTCCTCAATTCAATCGCACCGTACCGATTGGGACTTTTCAACTCCAAGAAGCCCTCAGCAGTGCAATGAATCTGCCGAGCACTAGAAATTCAGAAATCCTCCAAGATATCACCATCCCCGATATCCCTGTGACGAGTATGAATAATCAGAGCCAAGCTATGACTAGTATCAATCCTGGGATGGCAGCGATGATGCGGATTTTAGCAGAACTAGCCGATGAAGTTCGTCGCAGTATCGAGTTTTATATGAGTCACAACGGTCAACAACTCAAACTCGAACAACTGCTACTCGCTGGCCCCGGCGGTGGATTGGGACAACTCGACCTCTTCTTCACTCAGCGATTGAGTATCCCGACTACTCAAGTCGATCCGATCGGGGGATTGGGTTTAGAGCCAGAAATGGATATACCCATCGGTCAACGCCCCGGACTAGGAGTAGTTCTGGGATTAGGAATGCGCGATCTATAAAAATATGTATAGTCTAGATATCAATTTACTGCGCGAACGGACTGAATCCCAAACAGGTCAACAG
>JAJAZF010000365.1 GCA_026785875.1 Chamaesiphon sp.
CGGATGGCTCGATCGATCCCGACGAGTACCGATCGACTGATGATACTATGACCGATATTCAATTCTTCCATCCCTGGTAGACAAGCGATCGGGCGGACATTCCAATAAGTCAGTCCATGTCCCGCATTCACTCGTAAACCAGACGCGATCGCCTGTTCGCATCCTGTAGCTAAATTCGCTAGTTCCTGTTGCACCTGCATCGGCTCCTTCGCCTCAGCATAGCGTCCCGTATGCAGTTCGATGAATTTTGCCTTTACCTGTACTGACGCGTCAATTTGGGCGGGTTCTGGGTCGATAAATAGGCTCACTGGAATCCCCGCTGATTGTAGCTTGTCTACCACCGACTTCATCCGATCGAGTTGTCCGGCAATATCCAATCCCCCCTCTGTTGTCACCTCTTCCCGCTTTTCTGGTACGAGCGTGACATAATCAGGCTTCACCTCCAGTGCGATTTGCACCATCTCCGCCGTCGCCGCCATCTCTAGATTCAGCCGAGTGCGGACAGTTTGCCGCAACAGCCGAATATCCCGATCCTGCATGTGCCGTCGATCTTCCCGCAAATGCGCCGTAATCCCGTCAGCACCAGCCAGTTCAGCCAATACCGCCGCCGCAATTGGATCGGGTTCCACAGTCCGCCGCGCTTGTCGAATCGTGGCTACATGGTCGATATTTACCCCAAGCATCAACAATTTTCAATTCTCCTTTGTTCGGTTTTGGTGTAGATTGTATACCAGCTTAGATCTCGTGCTAGCACATAAAGTTACAGAATACTGAAATTCTGGATTAATTTATGAGCATTGTGTAAACATATAGGCTAACATTAGCCAGTACCAGAAGGAGGACTGTTCCTTGTCTCGTAGATATCTTTTTACTTCGGAATCAGTGACGGAAGGTCATCCTGACAAAATCTGCGATCAGATCTCTGACACAATTTTGGATGCCTTACTCGCCCAAGACCCTTACAGCCGCGTCGCAGCAGAAGTCGTAGTCAATACCGGACTCGTCTTGATCACTGGCGAGATTACCACCAAAGCGACTGTCAACTACATTGACTTAGCCCGCAAAAAAATTGCAGAAATTGGCTATACCAATGCCGATAACGGATTTTCAGCGACTAGTGCTTCAGTGCTAATTGCTCTGGATCAACAATCACCTGATATTGCCCAAGGAGTCAATACAGCCAAAGAAAATCGCGATGATAGTACCGATATTTTTGACCAAACTGGTGCTGGCGATCAAGGGATTATGTTCGGGTATGCTTGTAACGAAACACCCGAATTAATGCCACTGCCAATTAGTTTGGCACATAGAGTCGCGCGGCGTTTGGCGGCTGTCCGCAAAACTGGCGACTTACCATATCTCCGCCCCGATGGCAAAACGCAAATTACCGTTGAGTATAAAGAGGGCGTACCGACAGGTATCGATACCATCTTGATTTCTACTCAACATGACGCAGCCATCGGCGATATTACCGACGATCTTGGCGTTCAAGCTAAAATCAAAGCCGATCTCTGGACGTATGTAGTCATACCTGTATTCGCAGACTTGGACATCAAGCCCGATGAAAATACCCACTTCCTGGTTAACCCAACAGGTAAATTTGTCATTGGGGGTCCTCAAGGCGATGCTGGTTTAACTGGGCGGAAAATCATCGTCGATACCTACGGCGGCTACTCCCGTCACGGTGGTGGTGCTTTCTCTGGGAAAGATCCTACCAAAGTCGATCGATCTGCCGCTTATGCTTGCCGTCATGTCGCGAAGAATATCGTGGCTGCTGGGTTGGCTTCCAAGTGTGAAATTCAGCTCAGTTATGCGATCGGTGTTGCTCATCCTGTCAGTATTTTAGTCGAAACCTTCGGCACTGGCATCATCAGCGACGACCAAATCTTTGAGCTGATCGAAGAAAACTTTGAACTGCGTCCAGAGGGGATTCTCGCCGCTTTCAACCTGCGGAATTTACCAGCCGAACGCAATGGTCGTTTCTATCAAGATGTTGCCGCCTACGGTCATTTTGGACGCTCCGATCTAGAACTACCTTGGGAACAAACCGACAAAGCAGCTACGCTCAAAGCGGCGGCGGCTAAATTTCTAACAGCAACTGCTGGTTAGACTTCGTTTTGAGTGGGCTTACCCCCAAACCCCCTTATCAAGGGGGCTTTCTTTGCTCCCTCCCCGCAGGTTCGGGGAGGGCTGGGGCGGGGTAAAGATCTACGCAGCAAATCAATATATCTGCCAAGGGTACCTATTTGCAAGCGATTCTAGCGATCGCAACAGTCGAAGCTATCTAATTCACAATTCTATTTTTAATCCCTCAATTCCACAATTTTGGAGACTAAATACTCCAGTCGTAGAAGTCATATTAAACTGAAGTGGGACGATCGTAATAAAGTTGCTTTTTATCGCTTGCACATCAGTTTCGATCTCTGAGGGAAGATGGAGATATTCTGGCTGATCTAAATCCTGAACCACTTCTCCAGACAACCAATAGTAGGTTTTGCCACGCGGATCTACCCGCTTTTGGAAAGTATCAAAGTATCGCCTGATCCCTTGGCGGGTAATTTTGACTCCAGCAATTTCTGAAGCTGGAACGGGTGGGATATTCACGTTTAATAACAACGATTCTGACAGCGGCTGATGTTCCAGATGAGCGATTAAATCTTTAGCAAAATTCGCTGCGGGTTGAAACTCCCGAGAACTGAAACTAGTCAAGCTAAACGCAATACTAGGAATCCCCTCGACCGTGCCTTCCATCGCCGCAGACACCGTTCCAGAGTACAAAACGTCTGTACCGAGGTTGGCACCATGATTGATGCCTGAGAGGACGAAATCGGGAAAACGATCTAGTAATGCTCCCAGTGCTAATTTGACGCAATCGGCAGGTGTACCAGAACAAGACCAAGCCCTAACGGTATGATGAAAAATACCTGTAACTTCTTCAGCCCGAATCGGCTTGTGAAGAGTCAAACCATGACCAGTTGCCGATCGTTCGCGATCGGGACAGACTACAATTACTTCATGTCCAGCTAGAGCGAGTGTGTCTGCCAATGTCTTGATCCCAAGAGCGAAGATCCCATCATCGTTGCTAATTAATAATTTCATGCGGATCTATGCGAGGTGGCGGTTAGTGTATTTCTAACACATCTTTAGATTTCTTTGCTAATATAGCTAACTTTGACTTCTTCTAAAAGATCGTAGAGTAAAGATTCAATTTTAATAACTGTTTGCCCTTGCTGCATTTCGGTACCGATCGATTTAGTGAGGTTTTCGGCTAGACGACGGCTGAGTCTGGTAGTATCGGGGTCTGCAAGGACTTTGGTAAGTGCTGTATATAGAGATGCTGAAACTTCCTTGACGACTCGATCGATCGCTTGTGCGGGCATTTCGCCGACACCTGGAAGCCGTTGGAGATTGCGATAAGCGGGAGATTCTAATAAAGCTTTTTGAAATAAGTGGCGCAAAATTGCTTCTAAATCTGGTTGAATTTTGGGGATGACTCGATAGACAACTATTTCTAAAATTAGCTCGACAAAAACTTCAATTTCGTTGACGTTATTTAAGTCTATATGTGGTGTATTTAGATAGCTATGGACGAGCCGAGTTATCTGTCCAGATCTAATTGCAGTCTGGGTTTGTTGTAATGCCTGGAGGATCACTCCCTCTGTTAGTTCGTTGACAATTTGACCGACAAATAAGCGATTGAGTTCTGATTTTACTAAACTTAGATCGATTAATTTTGCTTGCTGCAACCGGATGATGACCGGAATTATCCGTAAAAATTGGGCGAATGGTAATAATAAAATCAGATCGTACCAGCGGCGGATCACTACTTGTTGCCAGCTAAGTTGACGATTGTGACGGCGGATAAAGAAAATCCTACCTAGTAGCTCACCTGCGAAAATACCGATAAAAATCAGATCTATCCGCCAAAAATTATCGACATAGTTACCAGATTGATTCAATCTGCGGTAATAATTAGTAACAAGTAAAGGCTCGATCTGACGATCGTAAAATGCGATTTCTCGCTCCCAGCCATTGGTGAGGTAAGCTTGACTCCAAAAGGTAGCAAAGGCACCTTTGGCTGATTGATTCTGGACTCGATCGCGGACATCATTTTTGATTTGTTCGAGATTGCCAGTTTTACCAGCTACTTGAAAGGGGTTATTTTGAATCATACTCACGCTGAGAGTATCTAATTCTTGCAGCCAACTTTGGGTTTGAGATGAGGCTAATCCAGTTTGTTTGACGGTAAGTTTGAGTTGTTCGACAGCGTTTAGATAACGTTGGGTTTCGCGATGGGGTTCGATCCCTTTAACTCGATCGTATTGTCGCACGACGATCGGCAGATTTCGGAAGTAAAAATCGCGACAGGGAATATAAGTAAGATCGAATATCGACACGATAAATCCGATCGAGGCAATCGTCGCCATCGATCGCTCAAACCACAAGTTTTTGCGAGTAGTCGGTGAAAACACCAAAAGATTTTAGAAAGTATGCAGGTTACGCCACTTATTTTAGGGTATTTTGGCTATACGGATGGAAAAATAGCGGGTTTTACTCCAAATGGCGATCGAGCAAAATTTTAACTGGAACAAGCTACAAAATGGCTCGGATATTCGCGGGATTGCCCTAGAAGGTGTCAAAAATGAAAATGTCAATCTCATCCCCGAAATCGCTAAAATCCTCGGTCAAGACTTTGTTACATGGCTCTCACACAAGGTAAATAAACCCAATACCGAACTGATTGTAGCAGTGGGAAGGGACAGTCGTTTGTCTGGCCCAGCAATTATGCAAGCTGCGCTCGATGGGATTACCGCTGTCGGGAGTCAGGCGCATGATTTTGAGATGGCTTCGACTCCGGCGATGTTCATGAGTACGATTACCGCCGGATTTGAGTGCGATGGAGCGATTATGCTCACCGCGAGTCATTTGCCATTCAATCGCAATGGGTTAAAGTTTTTTACCGCGCAAGGTGGTTTAGAAAAGAAAGATATTTCGGATATTCTGGCGTTAGCTGCAACTAATAATTTTGAGATTGCAGCGGTGAAGGGTATTATTACCAACCGCGATTTTATGTCGGTATATGCTCACCAATTTGTCGCGCAAATTCGATCGAGTGTCAATCATCCGACTAATTTCGATCGACCGTTAGCAGGGCTAAAAATCATCGTCGATGCAGGTAATGGTGCAGGGGGATTTTATGCCGATCGGGTGTTGCAACCATTAGGTGCAGACACTACAGGGAGCCAGTATTTAGATCCTGATGGCACATTTCCCAATCACGTTCCCAACCCTGAAGATCCGACGGCAATGGCGGCAATTTGTCAAGCTGTAATCGCGCATCAGGCTGACTTTGGGATTATATTTGATACGGATGTCGATCGATCGGCGGCGGTAGATAGTACGGGTAAGGAACTCAATCGCAATCGCTTAATTGGATTGATTAGCGCGATCGTTTTACAGGAGCATCCTCAGTCTACAATCGTGACTGATTCGATTACTTCCGATGGCTTGACACAATTCATCGAGCAGGATTTGGGAGGAACTCATCATCGATTTAAACGTGGGTATAAAAATGTCATCAATGAATCGATCCGGCTGAATCGAGATGGGCAAGAATCATGGCTAGCGATCGAGACTTCTGGACACGGCGCGATGAAGGAAAATCACTTTCTCGACGATGGTGCATATCTAGTCAGTAAACTATTAATCGAACTCGCTAAGTCTAAATTGGCAGATCGATCGTTGACAGATCTGATTGCTAATTTACAAGAACCTGTTGAGAGTCAAGAGTTACGAATCAAGATTACTACCGAAGATTTTCAAGCGTATGGAAATAAAGTCATCGAACAAATGCAAGCATTCGCATTGAGTCAAGCTGA
>JAJAZF010000366.1 GCA_026785875.1 Chamaesiphon sp.
CTACTGGTGGTAAGGTAACTATTAGTCCCTCTGGCGAATTTAAGGTGGAAGCCCCAGCTAAAGATTAAGTCCAGTTGATAGCTTGCACTGAGCGAAGCCGAAGTGTTGATAGTTGACAGTTGACAGTTAAATTTCTGGCGTTGCTGAATCGGGGTATGATTTCTCTGTAGGGGTGCCTATGAGTGGGTACCCTTAATTGATGCGGGGTAAGCACAAGGCATTACCCCTACAAAAATTATTTGTGCGTTTCATACCTTAATTCAGCAACGCCAAATTTCTCCCATCTCCCATCTCCCTCTCTCCCTTCATGGATTTACTAGAGTACCAAGCTAAAGAATTGTTCCGAGAGGTGGGAATTCCTGTTTTACCATCTCAACGGATCGATCGACCGACAGATCTCAAGGCGTTGCGGATTCCTTATCCGGTAGTATTAAAATCTCAGGTTAGTGTGGGCAATCGCGGTAAAGCTGGGGGGATTAGATTTGTCGAGAATACCATCGATGCGATCGCAGCGGCGCGGACGATCTTTAATTTACCGATTTTGGGTGAATACCCCAAGGTACTATTGGCTGAGGCTAAATATAATACCAGTCAGGAATTTTATCTGGCAATTGTGATCGACAGGTTAGCCTGTCGTCCGGTTTTACTCGGCTCGACTGATGGGGGGATGAATATTAATGCGATCCTCAATCAAATTCAACAGGTAGTTGTCTACGATGAGTTTTCCTCTTTTTATGCCCGTCGGCTGGCTCTGAAAATGGGACTTCAGGGCGAACTGATGCTGGCTGTCAGCGAGATTATCGAGAAAATGTACATCTTGATGCGATCGCAGGATTTAGACTTGGTAGAGATCAATCCTCTGGGAATCGATCGCAATGGTGCAGTGATGGCACTAGATGGCAAAATTAGTGTCAACCATTATGCTATGGGCAGACATCCCAATCTCAAACCGTGGCAAGTTATCGATGTCGCCCGCAATCGATTGGGGACACTATCGCCGCTATTTACCGCTGTCGGGAATATTAGTATCCTCTGTAGTGGCAATGGTTTGGCTCTAGCCATGTTGGATGGCATCGCCCAAGGTGGGGGTCAAGTGGCTCAATGTATCGTCGTCGATCCCACTTCTAGCTCGGACATCCAGACCGCACTCGATCGGATTGGTGTTAACGTTAATGGATCGGGGCACCAGCAGCAGATCCAGTCGCCGACGATAGATGTCTTACTAGTCAATTTTGTCGGGAGCGAGATCGATAGTTGTCAACAAGTGATGCAATATTTGGCTCCCGCTCGAAATCTGACAATTGTGTGGCGAGTTTTGGAGCGGGATCTCGATCGACTAGCAGGACTGCTACCATTATCGATTAAACTTGTCACTAATTTCGATCGGGCGATCGCTCAGACGTTAGCGATCGCCAAACAGTGACATAGGCTTTAGGTTTGAGGTTTTAGGCTTTAGAGGGTAGAGGGCAGAAAATCATTGTTTAACAAAGAACAGGCGTTGAAACCCCCTGCGGGACAACCCAATTATCTGCTTGGTGCAACACATGCGGAGGAAACCTCCGCGTGATTGCATCCGCAATTATCAATTATCAATTATCAATTAATTTAACCATCCCCATAAATGACGATCGATCTCCAACTAGATAGCCGGATCTTAATCCAAGGAGTGGACAACCCGCTAGCACTAGCGGCAATTGGGCGAATGCAAACCTATGGTACCAATATCATCGGGATTGTCAACGCGGGGCGGGGAGGACAGCAATTTGGCGATTTGCCCATGTTCGACTTAGTAGAAGAAGCACAAGCCATACTAAGCCCGATCGAGACTAGTTTGATTTTCGTGCCTGCTTATCAAGTATTAGATGCCGCGCTCGAAGCAATTGCCGCAGGTATTCCGCAATTAGTAATTATCACCAGAGGCATACCCCCACTAGATATGATTCGGCTCTTGCGTCAGGCAAGTATTACCAATACCTTGATTCTTGGCTCTGGGAGCGCGGGAATTATTATTCCCGATCGATTATTGCTCGGGAGCTACCAGCCGCAACTATTTAGCCCTGGGAAGGTAGCAATTATCAGCCGCAATCAGAGTTTAACCGCAGAAGTTGCTAGTGAATTAAATCAAGCCAATCTCGGTCAATCGATCGTCATCCATATCGGTAGCGATCCACTAGTCGGCTCTTCCTGCCGTCTCTGGCTGGAATGGCTTCAGTCTGACCC
>JAJAZF010000367.1 GCA_026785875.1 Chamaesiphon sp.
GAGTGAAAAATATCGATCGCGACTGGTGACTGCTAATTACTGCGCGTCACTATTAGAGCATTAATTGATTGACTTTTTGCAGATGAATTAGGCTGTTTATACATCCAGATTTTAACTGATTTTTTAGCTGGTGCAATACAAGCATAAAATCCCTTTCGAGCGGTTACAGCAGGTACAGCATAATTATAACTACTCTCACAAGCAATATTGGCTGAAGCCGTAACTCGATCGCTAATTCGATCGACTAAAACCTCATTAGAGTATTCTATCAGCGAACCAGTTGAAATTCGAGCAACATCATTGCCATCGCCATCACTATAGTTCCCATTCTGTAATAGAGTTGGCCCCCAGCGATATATTACTCTAGGTCCCAACCAGACGCTACGATTAGGAGGATCGGCTAGATAATAAATAATCGGCTTTGTTAATTTGCTACTTGGGGCTGGCTTTAGAACTAAAATTATCTGGATAGGAGTATCTCCCGATACTGGATTAAAACCAGTAGCATCGGATGGAATATTAGTCATTACTTGCTGAGACATTTTGATCTCATCAGTCATAAAAGCTAATGCTTGTTCGAGTTCTAATCGATCTGTCGTTTCTATTTGACTGCGTTGATTTGCATTCATTAGCGCGTACAGTCCAGTTCCTGTTAAACTGATAACTATTCCGGTAATGACTAAAGCGACTAGTAATTCAACTAAAGTAAATCCTCTTTGGAACATCTGCTGAGGATGAGAATTATTCCGATCGATCGCTCTAGTTATAAACTTCATTTAATTCACCTTTCGCTTATTACTAATTTTCTACTCTTTTCCAGGAACTAATCGGACTTATTTGTGATGGTTGTTTTAGTTTAGATATGCCAAAGTCTGCCCAATTACCCGATTGAATAATGGGAATTTCATTTGGACTGGTTGTAGAATCCCAACTATTTACCCATACTGCGCCAGTAATATTTTTGCTGGGATTGGGAGGACTGGATTGAATACTTTTAGCATCTGCATATGGTGCATGGATAAAGGCAGTAATGGATGCAGTATCTTTGACGATCAATTTGACAGTTTGGGAGCTACCATAGATCCGTAGATTCGGATGTGCAGCATTCACATTTATAGTTTGACTACCAGCTAAATCTAGATTACCTTTGAGATAGAGGTTGACTTTTTGGGTACCAACTAAATTAACTTTGAGGCGATCGATATCCTGTAACTTAATTGAATATCCACTAGAAATATCTATATCTACTAAGTAATGATATTCGCCTTTTGCATCGGGTATATCGCTAGGATTTGGTCTAGGAAGTGTAATTGAAGTAGTGATTGCTGGTAGTGAAATAGCATTATTTGGTGGCTCTTTTGCTAGTGGAATCAGTGTGAATGGATCGGCAATAATTTGACCGCTGGATACACCACTAATTAAGGCAATATTACTAATATCGACACCTGCAATCCCATCGGGATCTGTCGCGGGGAGTTGAGGACAAACTACTCCTCTGATTTGTCCAGTAATCTTTTGATTTGCACTGAGATTAAATGTATTTGCCCATAATGCTGGCGGGGCTATTGTCGCTGATTCACTGCCGATCGGTAGATTTACTGTTAGGGTACTTTTAGAGCTATTATGAGTAGTATTGTAGGCATCGATCTCGCCAGCGACAGTTAGTTTACCAATTCCATCTTCATATTTGTAGTCGATGATTCGGTACCTACCTTTATTTCGATCGCTATTATCTAGAGCGATCCAAGTACTATTTTTAAATAATCCAGCTTGCTGTTTAGCTGAAATTAGATTAATTAATCTACAACTTGACTGTGGTAATGATAAACGATCGAGTGTACTCGACCATTGATTTAGATCTTTACTTGCTAATATTTTATGTCGGTCGAGAAATGATTGAACTCTAATAATTCCAGCTTCAGATACACTCAAAGCTCGATTAATTTCTCTTTGAGAAGCAGTAGTAGATCGATCGCTCTGAGAACGCCCAATCATACTAGCCGCTACAATAATCATCACTAAACCTAGCCCCAGAGCTAGAGGCAATGCAAATCCAGATTGAGTACTTTTTTGATGAGTTAAGTTAAACAGTTGCAAGCGTTGTTGTAAGAGTAGGAATTTAGGTACCTGATTTTTGGTAAATATTTTAGGCATTACGAATATAATTTAGTCATCTATAGTCAAAATAAAATTAACTATTAAGTTTACGACAAATACGATCGGCTAGATCGTAACTACTGCCCACACGAATGATACCGAGGGGTGCAGAGACTGTTAAACATCGAGTATTACTCGGATTATCTTTAATCGCTAAAATAATTGTCTTATTAGTCGTCGTATTGCCCCGAATTCCATACTTAATATCTTCAGATGCGCCAGTATAGTCGAGATCGATCGCATCTGGTAAAATGCGATCGCCAGATAATAAACACCCCCGATCTCCGGCAATTTTCCCAGCCGTTTTATCTAAAGTCAGCCTACAACTTTGATTGCGGCGAATTGCTTCTCGCTGTGCTTCTTGGAGACTAGCCACAACCATATCCGTCGCTTGAGCTAATTTAGCGCGATTTTGGGCGGCGATGAAACTAGGAATCGCCATCGCTGTCAAAATACCTACGATCGCAACTACAATTAATGATTCAGTTAGTGTAAAACCGAGATCCTTACTGACATTGGAGTGCAGCATCAGGCATTACCTCGGTATAAAAGTGGAGAATTGGCTGTTCTAAATTACCCCCACTGATGGGAGTAATCGTGTATTGAATGCCGAGAATTTTGAATTCGGCATTTTCTGGAGTTGATGGAATACTGACAGTCCGCGCAATTTGAAACGTTTTGCCCGTCTGACTGGTTTGGATCGTCGCAGCAAGGCTATAATCCGCAGTACCAGTAACATTTCCCCCAGCTAAATTATCCCTAATTAAATCGGCAAATCCAGCTTCGGCATCGGCGGGATAACATCGTACCTGGTTGGCACCTAGAGGAAGTTGAGTCGGAGTTATTTGCGCTCGAATCTGCTCTAAATCCGCCTGCACCCAGCGGTTGGCTTCAGATATCTGTAAAGCTTTGGACTTGAGTAACATCGCTACCACCATGCCCTGCATAGCAACGGCTACAAAGGTGGTGGTGATCAAAATTGCAACTATTACTTCAGAGAGAGTAAAGCCTCCTTCGAGAGTCTGACAGCGGCTAGTCAGTCGCCATCTGAATCGACTGTCAAGAAATATTGGAAATCGCTGGGGCTGGATCATATACAGGAAATTGACAGCCAGATACCCCCAGCGGGGGATCTAGAAATCTAGAATTTGTTGAGGTTGACACCTGCATCCTTCGCCATTGCTACCAAACCTTTGATTTCTAGGGTTTTGATTGCTTTTGTAGAGAGTTTCAAACGGACAAAACGGTTGCCTTCTGCCCACCAGACACGTTTCCACTGCAAGTTAACTTGTTGCAGTTTCTTGGTGCGGTTGTGAGCGTGGGAAACTGCCATACCATTGTTGGCTCTTTTACCAGTCAGTTGACATACACGAGACATAAAAACCTCCTACTTGAACGCTGTTCGTAAAGTGACGAACCAGCCTCCTATTGTAGCTAATTTTTGTTCATCTACAAAAACCAAGAATTCACGGGCAATCAGCAATCGACTACGGATGTAAGTCTGATTGTGCCTATCCTATCCCAGTACGATCGGATACCACAATCAGTAATTTGGCTGAAATGAGAGGGACATAACTCAGCAATTAGAGAGGGGGGACAGAATGCCTCCGACTGAAATCGTGGACTTTGCAAGTGCGTGGAGTGGTTTTTGCCACTTTGAGTGTAGGTAGCAACTTGGGCGATATCTAATCTAGATCGGTAAATTCGACCGCGCCTTGGCGGAGTAATTTCCAACCAGAATCCCATTTAATCACTGTAGATGGTTGTCCCGAAGTAGGTATATTTAGATCGATATCTAAAGTGAAAACTTGAGGGAAACTATCGCTAATTTCTGCCATTGTTAGGAGTGGTGGTGCTCCAGATAAATTGGCACTAGTAGTTGCTAAAGCACCTGTTTGAAGCAGGATCGAGCGAGCGATCTCACAATCGGGTACTCGTAAACCGATCGTTTGATTTTTGAGGGGATTCATTACTGCTGGTATTCGATCGGATGCAGGTAAAACTAGGGTAAGGGCACCAGGTAAATATCGCTCGGCGACTGCTTGCCAAATCTCAATTTCTCGCTCGGTTCCCTCGACATATTGCCATAAATCTGCAACTTTACCTAGCATTAAAATTAGTGGTTTATCTTGACTTCTTTGTTTGGCTTCAAAGATTAATTGGGCGCATTCTGGTAGTGTTGCTAATGCGGGAACAGTATCCGTAGGAAAGCTAATTAAATTACCAGTTTGAGCAGCAACTATTATCCGATCTAGAGAAACTTTAGGCACTGTAAGAGTATATTGGTAAATGAATATATGAGCAATTCATGGATTGTCCCTATATTTTAGATGATGAATTTATAAAAGTATAGCCGATCGCAAGTATTATTTGCGCTCGGCTATTAAAAATAAAAGTATTTGACTAAAGTCCAAGAGAGCAGGAATTATCTTCCAAAAAGTCCACGGATACTATTGATACCCTGTTGAATAGAATTTGCGCCATCACGTACCCCATCTGCTGTCTTTTTGATATCATTCAAAGTGTTTAATGTAGCTTGAAGATTATCAATTTTGTCGCGGGGATCTGGTTGGTTGTTGGCGACATAAGCGGCACCTGCTTCAGGAGCTGGAGATTGTTCGATTTGCAGTGCATTGGAGCTAATTCCGACTGAATTAGCTTTTTTTAGAAATACACTAATCGGCACAGCATAGTTAAAACCAGATTTGAGTTTAGATGCGATCGTGACTGCCTCTTGACTTGCCCCTGATTCTCTCATTTTCTTTGCATCTTCCTTGTCCCCCATGCCGTGAATTCCGACTACTCTTCCCGCAGTATCCAATACTGGACAACCACTCATCCCAGCACGGGTAACATTGGTATAAATCATGCTGTAGCCGTTGAGAGCTTTAGGTAGAAATCCCGAAATACTCCCACTCGTAAATTGTCTAATTAATTCACCCCCAGCTTCGTTACCAACAGCTCCATTTGAGGGCCAACCAGAGACAAAGACATCCTGTCCTTCATTCGTCTTGGACGTACCAATTTTAGCGACTGAATAGCTTTTGTCACTAGTAAATTCAACAACTGCTAAATCGACTCCAGCCACCCGTCTAATTTTACTAGCATCGATTTTATGCGGTTGTTTGTCGGCAGTTAGGAGTCGAAAGCCTTCTCGACTGCTGACGACATGGTAAGCAGTCAAGACGGAGTATGTATTCCCGTTTCTTTGGATAATTACCCCCGAACCTTGTCCCTGTTCGCCCCTAATCAGTACAGTCACTTCACGCGCAATGTCGTTAACTTGAGTGCCAGGGAGGGCACGAGCAGCACTAGGAAGGGTAATGACGATCGCACTAACAACCGCTGTTCCGGTCAATATCGCTGCTAAGTGATGATGAGTACGCATATTATAATTAGTTACCAGATGGATGGAAAATCTACTCATGATTATCTACACAAGTTGTTACCTATTTTCCGGTAATATTCTGATGAAATTATAAAATTGGTTGTAATTTTATGACGATCGAGTAATATTATTGCCGAGACTCAAGCCATTCAATGATTTGCTGACCTAAATTGACATTATTTAACCTGTCGATCTCGCGGATTCCGGTGGGACTAGTCACATTTACTTCAGTCAAATAACCGCCGATGACATCAATCCCCACGAAGTATAAACCAGCAGCTTGAAGTTTTGGGGCGATCGCCGCACACATCTGGTATTCTCGATC
>JAJAZF010000368.1 GCA_026785875.1 Chamaesiphon sp.
CATCCAGTGTAGGATGATTGATGGCAACATGTGCGGGGTCTTTCTGCACAAAAAAATTGGCTCTGGGGAACGGTTGTAATTATCCTCTAAAAAAAGATAATTATCGATTACCTACGGTACGCTACGCGAACGAGGATTGGTCTCTAAATCTATAATTATGTATATACCATCACAAAAAATCATTGAATTAATTTATCAGCTAAACAATTCAAAAATTTGACGGCAAAATTCTTTTAACTTGTCAGCTATTTCTGGTTGAGGTTGAAGATCGCCTTCAAATTGCCAATCACTAACAGTTGATAACCGCCACTGTTTGCCCCGATAATCGAAGCCAGCAACTTCCAAACCAATAAAATTGCGTGTAGTTAGCTCAAAAGTACCGTCTGATATCGTCCTTGCGTCTTCATAAAACCGAATCTGAACTAAGATACTTCGACTTTGCCACCGCCGACTCCAGCCAGGAAAATGAAAGCTAAAATCGATCGAGTCGGGATCGACTAGATCTTGAGTATCAAGATCTTCAGCCCACGGTTTTAGATCTACTTTGGCATCGGGAAATTCACTCCGAAACAGACTGACGGCGGAGGCAATTTTACTAGCGAGGGCGATATCAGTGGCTTGTTGAGCAGCGTTCACAGTTGAGAGTTAAGAGTTCTAGCGATCGAGCATATGAGTTGACAGTTGTTGAAGTCTGTCAGCTTGCGATTAAATAACCTAACCGCTAGTCTAATCTGATTTCTCATGATTACAAGTTAATCTCAAAGTTATTAGACTAGGGATATATCCGGTTGTGATGAGGATTAACCTATGAGTACATACGCCCAGGAGTTGAGAGCTACCGCACAAGCAATGGTGGCACCTGGTAAAGGCATTTTAGCAATAGATGAGAGTAAAGGCACCTGCGATCGACGGTTTGAGAAGCTGGGAATTCCCACCACGGAGGAACGCCGCCGCACATATCGGGAGTTAATTCTCACGACACCAGATCTAGCTGAATTTATTAGTGGCGCAATTTTGTTTGATGAGACGATCCGACAATCGACTCAGGCGGGCGTTCCTTTCGTGCAAGTGATGCAGGAATCTGGGATGATTCCGGGGATTAAAGTCGATCTCGGTACCAAGGATCTCGCAGGCTGTCAGGGCGAAAAGGTGACAGAGGGATTGGATGGATTGGGCGATCGCATTACCGAGTATTATCAAATGGGTGCTCGGTTTGCCAAATGGCGTGGTGTAATTACGATCGCGGATGATATTCCTAGTGAGACTTGTTTGGTTGCCAATGCTCATGCGCTGGCGCGATATGCTGCGCTTTGTCAAGCCGGAGGGCTAGTGCCAATGGTAGAAGCCGAAGTGCTAATTGATGGCGAACATTCGATCGAACGTTGCTACGAAGTCACCGAGCGCACCTTACAAATCGTGTTCGAGCAGTTAAGGTTGAATCGGGTAGAGTTAGACAAAATGATTCTCAAGCCCAGTATGGTAATTTCTGGCTCTAATTGTCCGGTGCAAGCAAGTATCGAACAGGTTGCCCAAATGACAGTCAACTGTCTCCGTAATAACGTGCCTGTTGCCGTTCCAGGCATTGCCTTTCTATCCGGTGGACAAAGTAATGAGCACGCCACAGCACATTTAAATCTCATTCATGCTAAGTTTGGTACTCAATGTCCGTGGACGATCACCTTCTCTTACGCTCGTGCAATCCAACAACCCGCACTCGATTATTGGCACGGTGATGATGCAAATATCCCCATCGCCCAACAACTTCTCTACCATCGCGCCAAGCTAAATGGAGCCGCTAGTATCGGGCATTACAGCTCAGACATGGAATAGTCGGTGAGGTTTAGCGATGGGGTTTTGCGGCAATCGAGTATCTTTTAACAAAGAGCAGGGGTTTAAATCCCCCACCGTTTAGGTGGATTGTGCTTGGTGCCTTTTCATGGACAACTGGGCGGGTCCCCCGACCAGTGGGGAACCCGTCCGAAAAGGCATCCGCTTTTTAAGGTGCTGGGCGGGGGACAAAGCCTTGCATGTCTAAATCCCCATCTTAAAAACCCAATTATCTGCTTGGTGCAACACATTGCTGGGCGGGGAACCCGCCTAGCACGGAGGGAACCTCCGCGTGATTGCATCCGCAATTATCAATTATCAATTATCAATTAAATTAATAACTACATATCGATCGAGTAACTGCTAAAGTCCCGATCGACATGTCGTAAACCAGTCTGAACACCACTGCGACGAATACCACCAGTAGTGATGTCAAAACCCACAATTTCCCCATTGAGTTCGGGGATGATTCTACAAGCATAAAGTTGCGAAGTTTCGGGTAATAAAACTGTAGGATTCGCCGCTGTAAAATCAAATAAAGATGATGAGAAAAGACCCTGTAACCCACCACTTTGTTGGGTATTAGGTGCAAAATCATATTTTGCCCATGTGCTATATACCAGCGCATAGTCATCGGCTTCAGTGCGATATAATTGAGGCACTTCCATTTCTGCATAGAAGCCAGGTTGACAAATTGAAGGCAGACATTCCCAATCTTCAAAGCTATTATTTTCAGCTTTGAGTAAAGCTACAGAACCCTTTTTCCCTAATGGTTTAGTCGGATCTTTAGCTGATAGCAACATATAAATTTGTTCTTGGTGTCGGAATAAAAATGGGTCGCGCCAAGCGTGACTGGTGAGATTTTCAGGAACATGCTGAAGTTCATATGGAGCCTTGGGTTGAATCCGCACACTCGGAATCCGAAACCAGCGATCGAAGCTCTGAATATGGTGAGTAAATGCTACACCAACATTTTGCGTCATCCCATCATGTGTCGCTTGATTTCTGGATGTATAAAACATCAAAAATCCCCCGTTAATTTTGATAATATCCCCACTCCAAATTGAGGTATCATCCCAACCATGAGGATCGGCACCCAATACTCGATCGCTAATCCAATCGATCGTCAAAAAGTCTTTGGTAGTCGCATATCCTACCTGCGAACTCAGGTGATGCTTATCATCAGCAACCAATGCGCGATCGGCATTTAGATAAAATAGATGAAAAATTCCGGTGTCTGGTTCGAAATAATACCAAAAATCCCAAACATGGCGATCGGGGTGTTGGAGCGTAGGATAGCTAAATTCTGGAGCGAGAGTAGGCATTTTCTACCAATTCAAAATACAAGATTGGATAATTAATTCGTCATAAAACTTTCACAGTCAAAATACTTGCGAATTGGACAAGCATTTTTAGGCTGCGAGAAAACAGAGTAGCAATTGGAGCGCGGTGGAGGTCAGTAATTATTCACTTACAAGCAATGAATGATTTTAGCTGAATAAGTTTCAACTTTTGTGAAAATTTATTCTCGCAGATTTGACTACAAGTCAGCCAATCCATCACTAATGCCTACCGCCACGATGTAATCGGTCTTTATACTGATGAAGCTAGAAACCTGGAACTATTTATCCTTTCACTCTTGGCAAATTGCTGGGAATGTTAGAAATTACCTACAGATATAGAGATTTAAGATCTGTGCGGACACCAAGTTGTAGATCGGGTGTACCATATATCAATATTTCAGTAGGCAATAAGGGGTGGTGATAATTTAGCATACCCAACTTATCATACTAATCGATCGAAATTAGAGCGAAAAATAGATATAAATTAAATTAATTGCGATCTTGTAGCCATCAGGGATAAAGGGATGGTTGGAGGGGGTGTTTGAACCTCTGGTTCGAGTGCATCTACTGATGAGGCAAAATGCGCGCCGATCTAGGATCTTAACTGCCCAACGATAGACAAATCACCCTAATATATTGTATGATAGAGTGTTTGACACTCTTGTAATGCGCTTTTGACTAGCGTTCGCGTCAGCGCACCGCCCAATCGGGTTTGCGTAGCTCGACAAGAGCCGCTCAGATTTTTTGTAAATAGAGAATTTTAGACACATGGCGAAGAAAAGCATGATCGAGCGGCAAAAAAACCGCGAACTAACAGTAGCAAAATATGCAGATAAACGGCAAGCTTTGTTAGAAGAGTTCAGAAAGGCACCTACACCCCAAGCAAGATTTGCGATTCACCGCAAAATCCAACAATTACCTCGCGATAGTGCACCTACTCGGCTGCACAATCGTTGTTGGGTAACTGGTCGTCCCCGTGGATACTACCGTGACTTCGGTTTATCCCGTAACGTACTGCGTGAATGGGCACACCAAGGTCTATTACCTGGCGTAGTTAAATCTAGCTGGTAATTACACCAGTGCTGGGTAATAGGCTCTTTACCTATTCCCCTGCTGGTCGGTTCACCCGACCAATATTCTCTATTTATTAGTTGCCGCAACAGCGGTTGTCAATTCCTAAACTCTCTAAAATTAAGTCGCTCACGGCGTTAGCGACGGTGAATTCACCAAAAAAGCTTTCTTGAAAATTGAATGCTTGCATTTCTGTGACGATGGCAATCACCAGGGCACCCAAATCATTTTCGCCTTCCATCCGCTGACGAGTGTAGATTTGAGCGGCGCGAAGAGCGATTGTGGCGTTAATAGACTCAGGTATAAATTCTCGATCGAGCCACATTTTTAGAGATGATTGGAGCCAGACTCCTTCTTCGATTGCGTCAGTGGCTGGCAATAAAGTAATCGCTCCGATCGGTTCTGTCATTCGTAACTACCAACTACGATCTATTCAAAGGTGAATAAGATTGATTGTTGCACTCCGTTCCAGGTAATTACAAGACCAAGTAACTAAATTTAACGAACAACAGCGGTTGAAATCCACAGCATCACAACCCAATTATCGCCCTTCTGGGCGGGGGACAAACGCTGTGCTATCAATTATTAATTATTCGCCCCTACCGAGCTGTTACTTAATTCGAGCTTCGCAAGACTGTGGAGTTGCTCTTCGTGCAGATGCTGAGGTATTTCCAACTGTCGATTGGCAATTGCTAGCTCTTGAGCATCCCAACTGTTGGCAAATGCGGGTAGACCCAACTGACATGATTTCCAGTCGCTGCGAACAGATACACCAAGTTGCTGACATGCGCCTCCATGTAGTCCCTCTGGTCGATAGAAACGACAGTAGCGACATGCAGAAGTAAGACAATTTTGGGTGGTCATCAGCTTTACTTTTTGGAGAGGATCAAATCCAATTATTTCCTACTATTATTATCACCGATCCCCATTTAGCTAAAAATGGCAGCGATCGCTTATCCCATCTAGCTTATAGCGATCCCCACCGCATTTAGAACTTTAGATTGTCTTTAGATTCAGTTGTTAAGTCCAAATATTTATTGAATATTCAGTATCTACACGGACATCGTTTGTTCATAGTCAATATTGTGAGCAATCCACTTAAAACAGCCAGGGATCGCCGAAAACTAACGATCGAGCATCGCTCCTATTTGAAATTCTCCGATTAAAAAAGATTTTGATTGGATTAGGATATCTACCAAAAGGTAGATAACTTAGATAGCTAATGTATCTAAGTTATCAGTTTAAATTTTCCACCGATAATCCCTAGATCGATCGCACAAAATTGGCACATACTCCATCGCAGCAATTCGCCCTGACGAGCGCGACAATTACAGTGGGAACAAATCACGATCGCGCCTGAGTCAATAGGTATAGAGTGACTATCGGTGGCTGTCGGAGTACTACTGCGACTGCTAAAGCCTACAGAGATAAACCGTAGTTCGTCAATCGGCGCGATTAATTGGGTATTTAATTGCTGACATAGTGCTTGCCTCCCAAAAGTAAGCTGATGGGCTAGGCTAGAACTATTAGTGGAGATCGTCAATATCCCTCGGGAGATCGATCTAGGTTGGCTCCGCTCGGCGATAGCTGGGGATACAATTGCAACCCACGCTTGGATGATTAATCCCCAATCCCGAACCCCTTCCCATCCAGGTTGGGTTTGAATCTCCACGGCAATCGAGGCAATCGGTGATAGTGACATAAAGTAGTAATTTTAGTAATATTAAACTAAGGGATTTTAGTCAAATGTCTAACTTCTGATGAATTGGCTGAGTTTTGGCATATATTAGTCACACAGCAATAACCGATCGAGTTTAGTGCCTAAATACTTCGGGTTTCGACGGTCAGCCAGATCGAAAATTATTGTCTCTCAACTGTTAACTGATTTAAAGTGAGTTATGAACCACAATCCATCTGACGATAGCGCGAAGGTGCCTCCATCCGGTCAAGCTGTAGTCGTTGGCACAGCCTCTATGACAGAGCATTCTGAGTCGTACCATCTCAATCCTGCCCTCCAACAAGCTCTTGGTTGTCTAGATCTCAAATTGGAAGACGAGCTGATGAGATTTAGAGCCACAGAAGATCGCGATCGAGCGATTGAGTCAGTACCAGGGAATACAGGATGGGGAGAATCGGTATTTGAAGCCGAGTCGGAGATCCTCACCGCAATCATCGTCGAACCAGCGATGTCTGGCACCATTGTAGAAGAACAGCCGGAGCGTGGGTTGAATAGTCAAAGATCTGTCACAGACGCGCTCGAATCGCCAACAGGATTTATCATCATCGATGGACTCTCTACATCAACTAACAGTCATCAGGCACCAGCCAATGTCAATTATGCCCCGATCGCATTGTATCGGGATGTGTTGCCTGAACATCTAGACTTGAACTTCTCATCTGCTGGAGAAATTGCTCCTTTCCACGATGAATATTTATCATCATCTCAGGAATTATTGCGTCAGACTCAATCGGGTTATTCCCAGCCAGCCGCGCCTGTTGACAATCACCCGCAGTCAAAATCCCCCACTCCCAAACCCAAAAACTTAACCGCACTCAAAATCGGAGCGGTAGCAGCGGCTTGTCTTCTAGCTGGTGGAGCGGTTTATACTTACCTCAATCCTAGCATTTTGGCTCCATTAACTGCCACGATGGTTAGCCCTACAGCAACTACGGCTAGTTCGCTAGGGCAATTGATTCAGAGTCCCAATCTGGCAGCCAATGAATTTACCGAACTCAATTTGAGTACGCTCAACACGGTTAAACTGCCAACAACGATGACAACTAATGTCACGATGGCGACAACTCCAACCATGACTGCAATTACGCCAGGGATATCGACTACGCCAGTAGCAATTCCATTCAATAGCGCGGCACAAGTCATTTCGCCCACAACAGTAATCACCTCTCAGCCAAAATTGGCAGACAGCTTGATAAAATCGCTGCTCCCGCCTAATTATCAATCCTTTGCCAGACAATCTAGTCGAACTACTTTACCTGGGGTAAAACGTTAGGGACATTCATCTCGATACTTACTATTGACAGTGCCACTAGGTGCTAATTTCTGAATTAGTACTGTCCGATCGTCAGATCCAGAAGTTATCATGAGTAATAGGTTAGGTATTTAAATTATTCAAGATACAATAGCACTAGAAGTGAAATAGCTACTAAGCTGCTATTGCCTGAAAACTATAAAAGGGATAGTAATATGGGATTATTCGATCGGGTGAGCAGACTGCTGCGGGCAAATGTCAATGATATGGTCAGCAAAGCCGAAGATCCAGAAAAAATTCTGGAACAGGCGGTGATGGACATGCAGGAAGACTTGGTGCAACTTCGCCAAGCTGTAGCAAGTAGCATCGCCAATCAAAAACGGAGCGAGCAACAGTACAACAAAGCGATGGCTGATGCCAATAGCTGGCAGAGCAAAGCGCAATTAGCATTGCAGAAAGGAGATGAAGATCTCGCTCGTGAAGCCCTCGTCCGCAAGAAAAACTATAGCGAGACTGCTGGTAGCCTCAAAGCCCAGCTAGACGGGCAAGCAGGGATGGTAGACACGATGAAAAAGAGTCTCATCCAACTTGAGGGCAAGATTTCTGAGGCGAAAACCAAGAAAGACATGCTCAAATCTCGTTCCCAAGCTGCAAAAGCGCAGGAACAACTTCAAGGTGCAGTCGGACGCATCGGCACTAACAGCGCGATGTCTGCCTTCGACCGGATGGAAGAAAAAGTCCTAATTCAAGAAGCTAAATCTCAAGCAGCGGCAGAATTGACTGGAACCGATTTGGAGAACAGGTTTGCTGCTCTATCCGCAGGTAGTGAGGTCGATGATGAACTCGCAGCGATGAAACAGCAAATGCTCGGCGGTAGTCAACCTACAGCAGCCCTACCCCAAGGCACTGTGTCACCAACTGCGGCTCCCGCCACACCCAAAGATACTGTCAAAGCACCGATGAGTGCTCAGGATGCGGAATTAGAAGCGTTACGCAAACAAATTGACGGTTTGTAGATTTGGGACACGATCGGGCTATTCGCCAAGATTGGTGTTTTAGCGATCTAGTTAATGAGATCTGGAGGGTTGCTCGATCGAGTCACCCTCCAATCTGCTGTAAAGTAGTTTTATTAGCTTTTGTCCTTGTCCGCAAGCAATTCTATCAGTCGTTCGCGGATGTCGATAAAGTTATCGCACAGAAAGTAAGGTTTTTTCTGTTCTTCTAAATAGTCTGTTAGTGGTGGACGAGCGAAGACGAGTGATGCGGCAAGTGCGAGATTATAGTCTGTGATTGAATCACCAATTGCGATCGTTCCATCAGCCTGATAGCTTGCCATAATTTCAGCTTTAGCCACCATTTCGGTACCACCTTCAGATTGAGAATTTACCTGTAAATAAGCACCCCAAGTAGATACTTCGATAGTTATTCAGGAGGATTCTGTCTGTCAATCTTCCGCCCGATTTCTTTAATATCTTCATGTAAATCTTCCAAACTATCATAAAGCACATTACTCCGCTCTTGGTGCTCTCTATGACGATCTAAATTGTCCAGTCTTGACTCACGAATAGTCCGACGCAATTCTCTAATTGCCTTGCGTTCGTCCTCTATACTAGTGCTACTAGCAGCAATGGCTTTAGCATTAGATTCTATTAGTTGCCTAGTTGCAGATAAAGATTGCTCAAATCTGTCGTGAAATGTTGCCTGTGCTTTGATTTGGACACTAATTTCTTTGATTTGTTGAGAGATATCAGCATTACTAATTAACTGCCGATCCATATTAATTATTTGCTGTTCCATTAATCGCTCTAATCGATCGAGTCGAGCTGAAGATTCATTAGTTTCAGTCATAGTGGTTAAAGATTAAAATTTTTATTTGATGACTTTATCTCGCCACCCTCTTTTTTCAATACTGCGGATATTTTCCTCGTTTCTGAGAGTATCCAGGTAGACGAGTAAATGTTTCAATTCTCGATCGGATTCATCACCTTCAAA
>JAJAZF010000369.1 GCA_026785875.1 Chamaesiphon sp.
CGATGACGGTTCGACTGATGGGACGATCGAGTGGTTAAATAGTAGTACGGCTCAATTGCCCCATCTCAAATTTTACGAGCAAGCTCACAAAGGGGCATCAGCCGCGCGGAATCTCGGCGTAGAACAGGCACAGGGAGACACCATCGTCTTTATTGATAG
Source organism: Chamaesiphon sp. (assembly GCA_026785875.1). Taxonomy (GTDB): domain Bacteria; phylum Cyanobacteriota; class Cyanobacteriia; order Cyanobacteriales; family Chamaesiphonaceae; genus Chamaesiphon. Next base: position 160 of record JAJAZF010000369.1, read on the forward strand.
TGATATTGTCGTCACGCCGACATTTCTCCAGTGTCATGCTGATACACTGTTGGAACGGCAAAAAGTACTAGGTGACGATCGAGTCTTTACTTACGGCGCGGTAATTAATACAGCCAACTTTGAAGCACCCACTACCGAACCTTATAAAGTTTTGGACTTTTCTAATGCTTATTTTGCCACGACTAATGTGGCGATCGCCAGACATTGGTTGCTCGAAGTTGGCTTATTCGATCTGGGCTTCGATCTCTATGGTTGGGAAGATTTAGAGTTGGGAGTAAGACTCAAGAACCAAGGGATCGAGATGGTGAAATGTCCTGAAGCAGTCGGCTATCATTGGCATCCAGCCTTCTCACTCGATCGAATTCCGCGCCTGATCGAGCAGGAATTGGAACGCGGCAAAATGGGCGTTGTCTTCTATGAAAAACATCCCACCCTAGACGTAAAAATCATGATTCAGATGACAGTTTTTCACCGGATCTTATGGAATATTTTATCTCTGGGCGGTTCGCTAAATGAACGAACGATGAAACCATTATTGAAGTTGCTGATCGATCTGGGCAACCCTCCATTAGCCGAACAATTTGCCCGCATTTTTCTCAATCAATACAGTGTCCAAGAGGTGCATCACGCCTATCAACTAAGTCTTAAAACTAGTAAATAAGCATGAAAAGTTTGCTGGCTACATGCGGCATCATCGCTCCATTAATTATTGTCTTACCTGTTGGGGCTATGTCTTCGACAGAAGTAGCAAAAATCGCCAAAAGTGTGACTGTCGCGATTAGAACGCCCGATGAGCGAGGCTCTGGAGCAATTATCGATCGCACTGGCAATACTTACACAGTCCTCACTGCCGCCCATGTAGTCAAAAAAACCGATAGCCAGTATACGATCGAGTTAGGCGATGGTCAAAAATACCCCGTTACTACGCGGCAATTAGCAGCTAATGGTAATGTCGATTTAGCAATAGTCAAGTTTCAAAGCGATCGCACTTATCCACTGGTCAAAATTGGGGATTCTAATAGCGCGGTAGAGGGAAGTATTGCCTATGTCGCGGGATTCCCGCTGGCAACTGCGGCAATCTCCGAGTCAGTTTACACCTTTAGTGATGGCAAAATTACGGCTAATAGTTCCAAGCCTTTTAGTAATGGTTATTCGATCGTTTATAGCTGTAATACATTGCCTGGAATGAGTGGCGGCCCAGTATTTAACGATCGCGGCGAATTGATTGCCGTTCATGGTAGAGGTGATGTCCAAGAAAATACCAAACAATCTCAAGTCAATGCCAATGTCTGGGTGAAAACTGGATTTAACTTGGGAATTCCGGCGAATACCTTCACCCAAATGGCTAGCAAGATGGGCGTAAAAATTGGCGGACAGACTGCGCCAGTAATTGCTACTGCGCCGCGCAATACCACAGCCGATGATTTCTTTGTCACAGCAGCCACCAAATTTCGCCAGGGAGACTACCCTGGGGCGATTTCTGGGTTCGAGAGCGATCGCGACCAAGCCCAACTACACGGCGGCTTATATCGCTAGAGCAGAGGCTAATCTATACCTGGATAATGGCACAGAAGTGATTCGCGATGCCAATCTCGCATTGAAACTAAATCCCAAATCCGATGATGCTTATGCCCTCAGAGGTGGCGGCAAAACGAGTATCGGTGATGCTCAGGGAGCGTTTGCGGATTTCGACAGAGCCATTGCCCTCAATCCGCGTAGTGCCCGTAGCTATCTCTATCGCGGTTTAGCCCAGGTGCAATACGCCGATCCGAATCAGGCAATTCGATCGATTAACCAAGCACTAGCACTCGATCCCAATCTCGGCGATGGCTACAGTGTCAGGGCAGTAGCTAGGTATCTAATTGGAGATCGTCAAGGCTCTGACTCAGATTTCAACCGCGCTATGCAAATTAATCCCAATAGTTTTCTCGCTTATATCTATCGAGGATTCGTAACAGTAAATGCTGGCAAAAAAGCAGCGGGATTTGCCGATTTAGCCAAAGCGATCGCTATTAGTCCCAAAAATCCGCTCGGTTATAATCTACGCGGACAGGCTTATGCTGCTATTGAAGATTATCCTCGCGCGATCGAGCAATTTAACCGCGCGATCGAAATCAAGCCCAATCACGATGGAGCTTACGCTAATCGAGGGGTGGCTTATATGGGTCAAAAGAATTACCAGCAAGGTCTAGCTGATGTCGAAAAAGCACTCCAAATCAATCCAAGTAACGATACTGCTTATCAAGGTCGCTCGATCTACTATATCAGTGCCAAAAATTTCCAGGGAGCGATCGCCGATGCCAATCGAGCGATCGAAATTAATCCCGTATCCCCTGACTCGCACTTTATCCGAGGACTAGCCTACATCGGATTAAATAACCGCGCTCAAGCTAAAAGCTCACTTCAAGCGGCTGGCACACTTTACCAACAACGCGGCAATCGTAAAAGCGATGGAGAGGTAATGACACTATTGAAATTATTCTAATTCAATACCGCCCTCAACCGAGCGACCTCAAAATTGTTACAGTTAATGAAGAAGCTCCAAGATCGCTAAACACCATTGAATTATGACTTCAGTACCGCGTATCTGTATCCTCGGTGGGGGATTTGGTGGTTTGTATACTGCCCTCCGGTTGCATCAACTCATCTGGGAGCCAGGACAAAAGCCAGAAATTACCCTGATCGATCGTCAAACTAATTTTGTATTTACACCCCTGCTCTACGAACTAATCACAGGCGAAATGCAGAGCTGGGAGATCGCGCCACCATTTGCCGAACTCCTGAAAGGAACGGATATTCGCTTTGTGCAAGGATCTGTCAAGCAGGTCGCGGCTGATGCGGATCTGAGCCAACAAGTCCAGAAATCTGTCACTTTAGAAGATGGGACCCAAATTCCTTACGATCGATTGGTATTGGCTCTGGGCTGTGAAACTCCATCCGATCTCGTTCCTGGCACGACCGAAAATGCGATTCCCTTTCGATCTCTAGATGATGCCTACCGACTAGATGCTAAATTGCGGGTACTCGAAGCATCGGCGATCGAAAGAATTCGGATCGCGATCGTCGGTGCTGGATATACTGGGGTAGAAGTCGCCTGTAAACTTGCTGACAGGATCAAAGAACGGGGACGGATTCGCCTGATCCAATCGCGAGATACCATCCTCCCCAATGCTAAAGAATTCAACCGGAATGCCGCCATCAAGGCTCTAGAACAGCGGGGAATCTGGGTAGACCTCGAAACTAATGTTTCGGAGATTACCGCCGACTCGATCGGGCTGACTTATAAGGATAAAACAGATATTATTCCGGTCGAGATTGTGATGTGGACAGTGGGAAATCAGGTAAGTCCAGCAATCAATCACTTTGGATTGCCACTAAATGCTCAGGGGAAAATTACCGTTTCCGACACACTGCAAGTCACAGACAATCCCGAAATATTCGCTCTAGGCGATGCTGCGGCGATGCTCAACACTGACGGTCAAATTATCCCCACCACGGCTCAGGTGGCATTTCAACAGTCTGATTTTGTCGCTTGGAATGTCTGGTCGTCGCTAACCGATCGACCACTGCTACCATTTCGCTATACAGATCTCGGTGAAATGATGATCTTGGGTGATGACAATGCCGTTCTATCTAGCTTTGGGATTCAATTTGATGGCCCTTTAGCTTATCTTACCCGTCGCCTTGTCTATCTCTATCGTCTCCCCACGCTAGAGCATCAGCTCAAAGTTGGGTTCAATTGGTTGACGCAGCCGTTGGTGAAGTTATTGAGTTAGAGGGTAGAAAGTGGAAAGTGGAAAGTGAATGGTGAATGGTGAATGGTGAATGGTGAATGGGTTGCACTGTTGGCATAGCATTGCGTAGCCTACCGTAGGCACAGTGTTAATGGTAGAGCTAAAGCTCTATTGAATAAAAACTATCCACTATCCACCATCCACTATCCACCATCCACCATCCACTATCCACCATCCACTATCCACCAATCTAGATTGTCATCCCATTGTGAATAGTTGCGTTCTTGAGCACAACTACAATGCCACTGCGAATGTAGAAACCATCCTCTTCGCGTTGAGCTTCTTGGACACCTTCTTTGTTGATAATCATTACATCAGAGCCGATGCGGGCATTCTTATCGATGATGGCACGGCGAATCGTGGTATTAGCACCGATACCGATGGGGATGCCGCCTGTTTCTACTTGAGTTTTGCGTTCGGGGGCGGCTTCGTAGAAGTCAGCACCCATCAGGAGCGAATCTTCGATCGTGCAACCATCCATTACTCGCGATCGAACACCCAAAACTGAGTGATGAATCCGACACTGTTTAATGATACAGCCTTCGCCAATCATCGATTCGGTAATGTGGGAATCTAATAACTTGGTGGGTGGGAGATAACGAGAGCGGGTATAAATGGGGGCTTGTTCGTCGTAGAAACTAAATGGTGGTGTCGGTTGCTGAGTGAGTGCGAGATTGGCATCGTAGAAAGATTCGATCGTCCCGATATCTTCCCAGTAACCATCAAAGAGGTAGGCTTGAATATTATGGGTAGCAGAGGCACCAGGAATGATTTCCTTACCAAAATCGGTTTGCTCTAGGGATTTTTTGAGCAAATCTACCAGGACTTGCTTCTTGAAGACATAAATTCCCATTGAGGCAATATAGGGCTTCTCGGCTGCTTGTTGGGCATTAAGACCCAGTTTAGTCGTATCTACGCGCATATTTCTCAGTTCGTCACCTTTAGGCTTCTCACTGAATTCGACTACCCGCCCAGATGGATCGATTTTCATCAACCCAAATTCTGAAGCATTTTTCTCGCCGATCGGTACCACAGACAGGGTAATATCAGCATTGGTATCGCGATGACGTTCGACAAATAACCGATAATCCATCCGATAAAGGTGATCGCCGGAGAGGATCACGACTTCATCGACATCCCATTCTTCAATCGTTGATAAGTACTGACGCACAGCATCGGCTGTACCCTGGAACCAGTCAGGACTATCCTTGGTTTGTTGAGCAGCGAGGACTTCGACAAAGCCATCACTAAATCCCGAAAAATTGTAGGCGCGGGATAAGTGCCGATTGAGTGAAGCGGAGTTAAATTGAGTCAAGACGTAGATTTTGAAAATCTCGGAATTGATACAGTTGCTGACAGGGATATCAATCAACCGATATTTACCTGCAAGTGGAACGGCTGGTTTTGCCCGCAGCTTTGTCAGGGGATATAACCTGGTACCTGCACCACCACCTAAAACCATTGCTAAAACTTTTTTCATAATCACCTCTAAAAATAGCGATCCCGTCTAGATCGATCGTCATCACTGGGGGTTTGATGGGGATCTCCACCATTACCGCCCTGACAATATCGATCTAGACACCCTCTATCATCTGATAACTTGGGTACATTCGGGTTGCTTCGATCGGTATTTTGTTACGTTGGCTTGGGTTAAGCGTCATGTCTAATTGCTTGTGGTAAGCTATGGCGTAGCCTACAACCGATAATTTATCGATCGCCTAGAAAGGTTAAAATCGGTTGAATAATCCGATCGCTCCAGGCTGTTTGGATCGAGTCAACAAAGATTGCATCGATCGATTTTACCTGCTGACTATATAGGGATAGTACATCTCCTTTATATCCC
>JAJAZF010000370.1 GCA_026785875.1 Chamaesiphon sp.
GAATTAGCCGAAAATATTGTCGGTTCAGTAACCGCCGACAGAATTGTGATTGTCTGCCGAGACAGCGAACAATCACTAATTATTTCATTGCTCAATCAAATTGGCTGGAAAGCTAAAATTCAGAGTGTTATTACTGAAAGCGATCTCAGGGGATGGTACGAGAAAGCTTTGCGCGGCTCATTCGGGGTTGATATTGGCGATCGGATATTGCTAACATTGAAAGAGCAAATTATTGCTGAATTTCCTGCTTCTGACAGTAAAGACTTCACTGATTTTTATGAAAGTCGGAATTATAACTTGCTAACAGACGATCTTTGGATTTGAGTGAATAATCGAACAGTTTCGATCGAGTTTCCAGGAACATTACATCCCCACTCTTCAAAATACCATCCAGCCACAGTCGGAATCGCATCTTGTCTATCTGCTAGAAACTCAAATTTCAAATTCTCTCTCCTCAGCTTGGTTGAATTAGAGTGGGAATTACCCACTCTGAATTTACTACATTGCTGCTAAAACCCGATCGAGTATACTTACAGCTCGATCGATCTCTAACTCAGATACAATTAATGGTGGTACGAACCGGACGACTTTCACACCCGCAGGGACTAATAATAAACCTAATTCCATCGCTGCTTTAACCAGATCGATCGCATTAATTTTACTTTCAGCTTGCAACTCCAAGCCATTAATTAAACCCCAACCCCGAACTTCGCAGATATCGGGATATTTGGTGGCTAACTGTTGTAACCCAGCTCGTAATTGTTCGCCCCGTGCTTGGACATTGCCAAGGATATTTTCCCGTTCCAATGTTTGACAGACAGCCAGAGCCACCGCACACACAAACGGATTACCGCCATAGGTACTCGCATGATCTCCAGGCTGGAACACATTACAAGATTCCTTGCACAGTGTCGCCCCAATCGGAATCCCACCGCCTAAACCCTTTGCACTCGTGAAAATATCCGGCTCAATTCCTAATTGCTCATACCCCCAATATTTCCCCGAACGTCCCATTCCCACTTGTACCTCGTCGAGGATTAGTAAGATACCCTTCTCGTCACAGAGTTTCCGTACCTGTTGGAAATACTCGATTTGCCCAGGATTCACCCCGCCTTCACCTTGCAACGGTTCGAGCATAATTGCGGCTACGCGCCCATCTAATTCGGCAACTGCTGACTCGATCGCGGCAAAATCATTGTAGGGTACATACTGGAACCCAGGAATCAATGGCGCGAAGTTCTTGTGATACTTAGGCTGTCCGGTAGCTGTCACCGTCGCCAACGTCCGCCCGTGAAAACTAGCCTGTGCAGTCAAAATTATCGGTTCGGCAATGCCCAAGACCGTGTGAGCGTATTTCCGTGCTAATTTGATCGCACCCTCATTCGCTTCTGCCCCAGAATTACAGAAGAATACTCGATCGGCACAAGAATGGTCAACCAACCACTTCGCCAACTCACCCTGCACGGGCACATAATAGAGATTGGAAACATGAGTCAGCGTATTGATCTGCGCCATCACCGCTTCGATTACCGCCGGATGTGCATGTCCCAGCGTACAAGTAGCAATCCCCGCCACAAAGTCCAGATAAGCCTTGCCCTCTGTATCCCAGACAGTACAACCCTCACCCTTAATCAAGGCTAGATTGAACCGTCCATAAGTCGTCATCACATGACTATTAAACTCATCCTGACTAAAAGCTGACAACAATTCAGGATGAATCGTCGGCGCAACCACAGTATCTAAACTCATCAAAATACTCCTAAATATTCATTAAATAACAATACTAACGCTAGAAATCATTCTGCGTTCTATCATTTGCTACGATCTGCGCGCCGATGCCAAATTAAATTAACGTCTTTGGCTGCGGCGAGAAATTGAAGCTACGAGTTGGGATAGATCGATCTGTGACTCTGCTCGGCGAGAGTCATTCAGGTTGAGGGTGTAGCGACACCGATCTAGTGAACTGTGCATTTTTTAAAAACCAGCCGGACGTAATTTGTGCTGTATCGTACGACTGTTATAACATTAACCACTCGATTCCGCAAATCAGATACCCTCCGTGGGAAAACCTACTCGATCGACAACAGAAGACAAAATATCAGCAGATTTTCAACTACGATAATTGATACTGCCGGACTTTTTCGGATACTAGAGCCTCATCTAGGTCACTCCTGTCGAACGGATTTTAGGTATTCTCAAATGGATGATTGAGGTCTAACAAGCCAGAGATATCCTGCTCCAAATCCTGCTGCGGCTTATTTTAAATACTTAACCCACTGAGAAAGTACCTCCGGCGAACCATACCAAATACCTGGACTCCGAGGTGAATGTTTGACCCCTTCAATAGTAATATTAATCGCACCTGCTAAATGAGCCGCTGCAATTGCCGTAATTCCATCACCCCAAGTATTTCCCTCCCCACAAGTCTGTTGATAGCTACTATAAGCTAACCATTGACCGAGCTTTTTTTCACCATAGATCGACTTACCTGCAACGCAGATATATTGTAGATCTGCATACATCGCCCCAGGATAATTATCATTAACAAAATCGAGATTTTTCTTCGTCCATCGTTCGCCGCTAATGTGAGGAGTCCCCAAAGTAATTAGGTTAGCAACTTTAGATTTAGCATTCCATAGTTTGGTAGTTTCATCGACATCGCCATGAATTGTATATGGGATTTCACCAATATAAATCCGACTAATCCACCCACCTGCTGAATGTCCGATCAGATTGATTTGTTTAGCTTGGTTATCTGCTAGAGCTGCATTGACAGTTTGATCGAGTTGTCGCAAAATAGGGATCATCGATCGACCGCCGAGTGTTGGTAGCCAATCTCTTTTTCTCAGTGGTACTGTTGTCGTGGGCGTACCAAGTGCGACTAAAGCTTGCTGAAGTGGTAGATAAACATCCGCACTTTCAAGGTAGCCAGGTAAAATAACGGTGGGTAACATTGAGTTAGTTGAAAGTTGCAAGTGAAGAATGATGCCCTGAGATTACAATTGTCGTATTCTCTGCTTGATTAAAAGGTTTTAAAGTCAAATATTTTCAGGTTTAACTTGCTTCGGTATCTAGAACTGAAAATTCTGGTGGGTAATGTCAAGTTTAAAAGAAGAATCGATCGAGCAATCCAAATTAGCTGAGGATTACTCGATCGATAAACTAGTATAACTGCGCGAACTTATCGATCGACAGAACCCATAATAATATCCACACTACCCAAAATCGTCACGATGTCTGCGACTTTTACCCCGCGTAAGAGGTGGGGTAAAATTTGGACGTTATTAAAATCAGCAGCGCGAATTTTCCATCGCCAAGGGAAGATATTATCATCCCCGATGATAAAGATGCCTAACTCACCTTTCCCACTTTCAATCCGAACATAATGTTCGCCTTTAGGAATCTTAAATGTCGGTGCGACTTTCTTACTTATATACTGATATTCCATCGCATCCCACTCAGATTTCGGCCCTGCGGCGATGCGTTTGGCTTCGAGATTTTCATAAGCACCACCAGGTAAGGCGGCGATTGCTTGACGCAGAATTTTTACCGACTCCCGCATCTCCCGCATCCGCACGAAATACCGCGCTAGACAGTCACCAGCCGTCTCATATTGGACATCCCAATCAAAGTCGTCATAGCATTCGTAGTTGTCAACCTTGCGTAAATCCCATTTGACACCAGAACCGCGCAACATCGGACCGGATAAACCCCAATTAATCGCTTCATCGCGGCTAATTGTGCCTACCCCTTCTACCCGACGGCGGAAGATCGGATTGTTGGTGATTAGTTGCTCGTACTCATCCACTTTCGGATCGAAGTAATCGCAGAAATCCACACATTTATCGATCCAACCATAGGGTAAATCTACCGCTACCCCACCAATGCGGAAGTAGTTATTATTCACCATCCGATAGCCAGTAGCCGCTTCCCACAGATCGTAAATCATCTCCCGTTCGCGGAAGATATAGAAAAAAGGAGTCTGTGCGCCGACATCCGCCATGAATGGGCCGAGCCAGAGCAGATGATTGGCAATCCGATTGAGTTCCAGCATGATGACGCGGATATGACTCGCGCGTTTCGGGACAGTCACGTTGGCTAATTTTTCGACAGCATTAACTGTAATCGCTTCATTAAACATCCCTGCTGCGTAGTCCCAACGGCTCACGTAGGGCACAAACATGAGGTTGGTACGGTTTTCGGCGATTTTCTCCATGCCGCGATGTAGATAGCCGATCACAGGTTCGCAATCAACGACATCTTCACCATCAAGGGTGACAATCAGCCGCATTACCCCGTGCATCGATGGGTGGTGCGGCCCCATATTCAGCACCATCGGTTCGGTTCTAGTTTCGAGTTGTGCCATAATATCTGGTTGCGATCGCGTTTTGAAATGAACTATTACTGATGACCATTAGTTGCCACAGATGGCGGAGCATCGATATTTATCGCAGATTGCTCTCTCATTATTATAATGGTTCGATCCCGATCGGCGTAAGCTGCCTGAGACTAACCAATGTTGACATCCTGGTGAAAAGTCGATCGCCAGATGCCAGTAGGGATAATCGATGAATTGTCCCGACTGGCTAGGTATGTCAAAATCCCATTCCAATCTTGTGCGTGATAACATCACTAATACAGTAGATTTGTGCGTGAAGCTAAGAAGGTAATGGGATGGGTGCACTACAAGCATTAATTTTTGATGTCGATGGTACTTTGGCTGATACCGAGCGCGATGGACATCGAGTCGCCTTCAATCAAGCATTTGTGAATGCTGGGCTGGACTGGGATTGGTCGATCGAGTTATATGGCAAGTTGTTGGCTGTCACTGGTGGTAAGGAGCGGATGCGCTTTTATCTCGACACTTATCGTCCCGATGTGCGGATGAACGACCAAACTATTGCTGACCTCCACAAGGCTAAAAATCAATATTACGCTCAATTACTAGAGCATGGTGGCATTCCATTGCGTCCTGGAGTCAAGCGGCTGCTGGAAGCTGCTAGAGCTGCCAATCTGCGACTGGCGATCTCCACAACTACTACCCCTGAAAATGTCTTCGCTCTACTAGCAAACAATATCGACTTTAACTGGTTTGAAGTAATTGCTGCTGGTGATATCGTCCCCAAAAAGAAACCAGCCTCAGATATCTATGACTATGTACTGGAGCAGATGAATTTGCCAGCAGCAGATTGTCTAGCGTTTGAGGATTCTGAGAATGGTCTAATTTCAGCGATGGATGCTGGCATTATGACGATCGTTACGATTAATGACTACACTCAAAATCATACTTTCGATCGCGCCAAACTAGTATTATCCGATCTCGGCGAACCCGATCGTCCTTGTCAAATCATCCAAGGCGATACCCAAGGCTCCACTTATGTCGATCTGCCACTCCTGGCTAGATTAATCGCAGTGTAAATCAGTCAAACATCACACGAAGAATGCGGGTTTGAGGTCGATCCATTTTTAAAAACCAAGCAAAAAGCTCCGAGTTAAAGTTTGAATTCTAGCATCTAACCCTAAAATCTAGCGGGTGGGCAATGCTCACCCTCAGGGCTACGGCTATTCATCCTAAAAATTCGCCGTCTCCCTCGACCTGGAGAAAACCTCCACAACTGTCAACTAATCCTAAGGGGTTTCCATCCAATCGTAGATCCGATCGAGTTGTTCGATCGTCACTAGTCCGTATTGCCACAAAATCATCGGCAATGGGCCTGGATTGTGTTCTACTTGTTTCAGCGCGATCGCCATCGACGAAGCCGAAATAGCTAAATCATCTTGTAAGAATCGAATTAATTTTGTTAAATGGGTAGATGCGATCATGGCCGTACCTCCGGCTAAATGTTAAAAAAGTATTTATTTAAAGAGAAGGAAATCTGCACCGACTTAATCGTCTGTAATAAAAGACTGATGACGGCGAATATTAATCTAGACCTTCACCAGTTTCAATCTAGATTACAGAAAAATTCACATTTAAATTTAGTTGAGCGATCTTTTTAGTCACTTATCGATCGAGCAAAATTAATGAAAAGTTACTGGAAAGATGACGGCAGTAACTCCTGTATCCTGACGAAGGTGATGACTAGTTTAAATCGCTAATTTTGATGCTGGTATAATAAATTTCGCTAATCTCAATTACCAGATGAGGAAATTGAACAGTGGCAGTAACAAATATTTAACCCTGTTAACAGCCGTTTGAGATCCGTACAAACACGGGGTTTTGTTAAACTTTGGATCGAAATGTCAGTAGATCTGGGTATTTTTATTATTAGCAATGGATTATAACACCGCTACTGACCTTTCTAGCTAAACATCCGTTTATTTAAGCTTTTTGGCTGAATAATTACGAATTTCCACCCGATCGCCGACTTTCAGACGCAGTTCGGCGGCTCTACCGCTACGTAATTCAACTACCCCATCAATGACAGTATTTGAATCTGGGCCATAACTCTGACAAGGATCTACCGTGCAAGGCGGGACTTGCTTGCTGATATATTTGACTACGCCATTCGACACAAACACCATATCTAGTGGGATGAGTGTATTTTTCATCCAAAAGCCAACCGAACGTGGTGGGGAAAAGACAAATAGCATTCCTCGATCGGCGGCTAGCTGCTTCCGATACATTAACCCCGTAGATTGCTCCTCAGAGGTGCGCGCGACCTCTAATAGGATAGTTTGACCACTAATTGTAACTTGGGCACTTACAGGCAGTTTTTGCCCTAGTGGAGCGATCGGATCTAACACAGACTGTGGTGGTGAATTTTTTGGTTGAATTGGTGGTGCGGACTGAACTGGGAAAGAACAGCCGAGCAACAAGATCCCGACTATTCCATAAGCTATTCCAAATTTGAGGTAGTTTTGATTCACGATGGCGATGGCGATGGGAGGGAGACTGAGGGACTTGGGGAATGAGACGATAGAGTATATCTGGAGCGGGTGATACTTAACAAAGAGCAGGGGTTTAAATCCTCCACCGTTTAGGTGGATTGTGCTTGGTGCCTTTTCATGGACAACTGGGCGGGTCCCCCGACCAGTGGGGAACCCGTCCGAAAAGGCATCCGCTTTTTAAGGTGGGATTTAGACCTGCTAGGCGGGTCCCCCGCCCAGCACCTTAAAAACCCAATTATCTGCTTGGTGCAACACATGCGGAGGGAACCTCCGCGTGATTGCATCCGCAATTATCAATTATCAATTATCAATTAATATTAAAGTGCTTTGCTCTAGTCGCGAAGTGCGTAACCTACTCCACGGACTGTTTGAATTAGCCGCTTACCGCCATCTTTTTCTAATTTGAGTCGGAGATAGCGGACATATACCTCGATCACATTGGATTCGCCGAGGAAACCATAGCCCCAGACATTTTCCAAAATTTGTTCTCTGGTAAGTTCGGTTTCGGGATGAGAGATCAGGTAGCGGAGGAGTTCAAACTCTTTTACTGTTAGTTCGATCGCTCGCTCACCGCGTATTACGCGGTGAGTGACTAAATCTAAGACGAGATCGCCAAACCGTAATTGTTCCCCAGCGTTGACATTTGAATGTAGATATAACCCGATCGTGTGTAAAAAATTGGGCGCGTGATAAGGTTTGAGGAAGTAGTCGTCCGCTCTAGATTCCAGACAAATAATCCGATCGGCGATCGAGTCGTGCGACATTAATAATAAAATTGGTACGACACAACCAAGTTCGCGCAGTTGCGGTACTAGTGTCAGTGCTGAGTCTCCAGGCAAAGATCGATCGATCGCAATCAGTGATGGATGCAGTTTTTTAGCTTGCTCCAATCCTATTCTGGCATTCTCAGCGATCGCCACTTGATAACCAGCCTTGGTAAGATCGAGACTCATTCTCTCAGCCAATGCGGCATCATTTTCTACTAAAATAATCGGTGTATTTTCTGCCATAATCTGGGGGGCTTGGGGATCGGAAATAGGTATTAAACTCTGAATTGAGGCTAATTTTCGGTCTTAAAAATTCAACGTCAATTTTTAAGGCAACTCTACCGAAGTTGGTTTCGCGATGTGTGGTAGTCCCCATCCTAGCTTCTCCCGCAAAATCTTGAAGTATTCTGGAGGTTGTAGCCGGATAAACTTGGCTGGATAGGGCGATCTTTCGATCTTGACGGTGAATTCGGGGAGGATATAACAACCGCCATTGCCATCTACTACCATTACTAGTCGATGGGGGTTAGCGGAGTTGACAGTTACGGGTTCGGTGTCAGAGAAGACAAGCGCGCGCGAGGCTAGGGAATGAGGGCAAATGGGTACTAGCTGGAGTGCATCTACCCCAGGCGCGACAACGGGACCACCAGCACTGAGTGAATAGGCGGTAGAACCTGTGGGAGTAGACAGAATTACGCCATCGGCGGCAATATCTACAGGTGCGTGTCTGCCAACTGTGACTTCAAAGTGGCACATGCTCGTGAGTGGTTCGCGGTGGATCACCATTTCATTGAGACATAATGCTTCCCATAATAGTCGATCGCCATCCCAGACTTGGACTGTTAACATCGCCCGATTTTCAACTTGATAATCACCAGCAATCGCTCGTTCGATCGCTTCTGGTAATTGGTTGATGTAGGTTTCCGTTAGAAAACCCATATGTCCGGTATTCACCGTCAGCAGGGGAATCCCGCACGGCGCAACCTGCCGAAACGCGGCTAAAACTGTCCCATCGCCACCCAAAACGATCGCAAAATCCACGTCCGAATCAAAGCCAGGAGGGCACAGAGAATCGATCGGGCGATAACTAATCGGTCGCTCCTCGTGACAATAACCCAATATGCCACCTTTGGCTGCGGCGGAACAAACTTCCCAGCCCAAGGCTGTTAACTTGTCATTGATTTCTTGGGCAATCCGACAAGCAACAGGTTTACCCTCATTATAAATAATGCCTACTTTTGGCACGGATGCAGTCCTACTTCAAATTTTCTCAGGGTACAACTTTCTAATCGATCGATAAGGTTTGATGCTCTAGGCAATCCCATTGGTACCTTTGGAAGATGAGAACCCAGCGCGATCGAGCACCAGATTATCAGATATTCTCATAATTATCGCATACTCGCCGCATCGGATTAGTTCTGTTTGGGGTGGGTATGGCAGACAACACTTCACCCTAGAGATCTCTAATACATCATTTTCTTCTTTTTCTGTTTTGCTGATTGGGCTTCTTTTTGCTTGTTTTTCTCATAGTCTAATTCCTTGAGCTTGCGGAGAATCCGACTGAAGTATTCTTGTAAGTAAGCGTCTACTGTACCGATTTCTTTAGGCTCGATCCCAAAGACCTGATATACTTCATCCATATCTGCGGTCAATGGTTTGCCAGTCGCCAATACTTCGGTAAAGGCTAATCGATCGGCAGCATTCCAACTCCACTCAAAAAAGCGAAATGTTTGGCGGATCGCCCGAATCACCCCAATTGGTAAAGTGGTAACTTTGGCATCTTTACCCGACTGACGTTCGCATAGACTAATAATTTCTTTCCCAGTCCATGCGCGGCTCCCAGCAATCGGAAAGCTACGGTTGCCTGTTTCTGGTACAGACAAGGCGCGAATCGCAAATTTAGCGATGTCTTGGGTATCCATGTAGGCAATAGGTGAAGAATCACCTGTCAACCATACGGGTTGCCCTTCTAAAATCGGAATCGCAAATTGACTAATCAATCCTTGCATAAATCCGCAGGGACGGAGAATTGTGTAATTTAGTCCAGATTCCTTCAAAAATAGTTCTGCACATCTTTTGATTTCCATCAGCGGTACATCGGGATAGTCTTCCGCCCCTAAAATCGAGAAAAAGATAAACCGATCGATCTTAGCTGTGACAGCAGCTTGAATCAGATTAACATTGCCATTCCAATCAACTCGCTCGAAACTGGATATATCTGCTGCCCGTGCGGTTGCAGCGTCAATTACTGCCGTCACGCCTTCTAATGCAGGTGCCAGAGTACTAGGAGTGCAGATATTACCAACCACCAACTCAGCTCCCCACTCTTTGAGAAAAGTCGCCTTGCGCGGATTTCTCACCAGACAGCGAACTTTGTAGCCTTCATCCAAAGCGCGTCGTGCGATCTGTCTACCCAGGGTACCTGTGGCACCAACAATTAGTAATGTCATTTATAAAGAATAATTAAAAACGATTAAAGCTATTTTTTAAAATATTAGCAGAAAACTCTCATGTTTGTTAACAAAAATTTACAAGGGGAGGGGAGCCAATCTGACAGCCGACACCCCACGCTAAAGTTATTCTTCTTCTGGGCCTTGGATTTTGAGAAACAGAAATCCCAAGCTTAAACCCACTAGAATCAAGCTTGAAGATAAAATTGCAGCATTAAAAATTTCGCCTGCCATGACTGAAGTGCTCCTTAAATAATTAAATGATAAATTTATGGTGCCCAAAACTATGGGGATCGCCTAGTGTATCCTAACAGTTATCGGGAGTAGGCGATCGGTACCAATCATCAGCGATTGGTAATACTTTTAAATTACTGAGCGGAATTCTCTTCCCTGCTTCGCTGCGGTGTGCAGACAAGTTTGTTTGATGCTGCGGAGATCTTTACCCCACCCCAGCCCTCCCCGAACCTGCGGGGAGCGAGTAGCTATGTTTTATTATCGATTAAGCGATCGACACGAGCTGCGCTTGCTTCAGACTGCTGATGCTCAAGAGCTGTTTGCAGTTACGAATATCAACCGTACTCATCTCCGCCAATGGCTACCGTGGCTTGACTCGATCGATGAGGTTGCCAACACACGCAACTCGATCGAATCTATGCTCGAACAGTTTACCGATCGCCAGGGCTTTACTGCCGCTATTTGTTACAATCGCAGTATTGTTGGGACAATTGGGTTTAACCGGATCGATCGGCACAATCGGCTCGGTTATATTGGTTATTGGTTGGCACAATCTCATCAAGGGCAAGGAATTATGACGGCTTCGTGTCGCCGCCTCATCAATTACGCCTTCACGATCCTCAACCTCAATCGA
>JAJAZF010000371.1 GCA_026785875.1 Chamaesiphon sp.
AGCATTACCCACGACTATTTAAGATTCTGGCTGATGCTGGCTATGATGGTGCGCCATTACTGAAATGGATGAGGGAGAGGTCTTCACTCAACACCAAAAACTAGTTTCTAACTAATCGTTGAAATTTTAGCAATTCTGCCATCGACGCGATCGTAAGTCAGTTCGAGCTGTAGATAATTGGCGGGTAAATGTGATAATCTCTCAGCCCATTCGATCGCCACAATTCCTAATTCGGTTTCAAGTCCCAACCAATAAGATTCTAACTGGAGATCGTCCACCTCAGCAGATGTCAGACGATAAAGATCTAAATGATATAGTGGTAATCGACCACTGAAATACTCATTAATAATCGTAAAAGTGGGACTGACGATCGAGTCTCCAATCTTCATGCCTTGAGCCAAACCCTGAACCAATGTAGTCTTACCACTACCCAACTCACCTGTCAATAACAAGACACTACCCGCTGTCAAAGACTTACCCAGATCTATCCCCAATTCATGGGTAGCATTTGCATCTACTAGCTGGACAATCCGCTCGCTCATAAGTCAAAAAATCGCAATTAATCTCAAATAGATGGGGCTGACTTAGCATTCCGCGCCACTGGTGGTATTCTAGAGCCATGTGGGAAAGAATCTTGGCTGCGACGGTAAAAATGAATCAAGGCTTTAGCCAAACGGCGAGAATTGTGACGTAGATAGCGATTATTCGGATCTTCCTCCATCACATTAACAGCAAAGATGCTCCGCCCCAATTGTTTCACATCATCTCGATCGAGCAACACAGGATAAGAATTTTCTTCGGCATAATACTGCAAGCAATCAGTAGATGGTGGACTTTTCTGTACTAATACTGCATCGAATAGTCTTTGACCGCAAGCACGATCGATACTTTCGATATGATCTGCCACTGTATAGCCAGTTGTTTCGCCAGGTTGAGTCATAATATTACAGACATAAATCCGTGGAACTTTCCTGGCGGCTATTGCTTGGGCGATTTCGGGTACCAGCAAATTAGAAATGACGCTGGTATATAGACTCCCTGGCCCCATGATAATATAATCTGCCTCCTGGATTGCCGCGATCGCCGCAGGTAACGCGGGAGGATTGGCTGGATCGCAACCAATTTCGACAATTTGACCATCGGATTGGCCGATACTCGATTCCCCCTCGATCTTCCGACCATCAGCTAGTCTCGCCCACAGAGCTACATCTGTCAAAGTTGCAGGTAAAACTCGACCGCGAATCGCCAAAACTTTAGAGCTAGCAACGACAGCTCGTTCCAAATCTCCGGTAATCTCCGACATCGCTGTCAAAAATAGATTTCCAAAGCTGTGTCCGATCAAGCCATCACCAGCTTCAAATCGATATTGAAACAACTCAGTCAATAACTTCTCTTCATCCGCCAGCGCAGCAATACAGTTGCGGATATCTCCAGGTGGTAGGACACCAAAATCTCGCCGCAGTCGCCCCGAAGAGCCGCCGTCGTCAGCCACAGTGACGATCGCCGTCAGATTGGCACTATAGAGTTTCAAGCCCCGTAGCAGCGTCGATAAGCCAGTACCACCACCAATGGCTACAATTTTTGGGCCTCGATTCAGGCGACGATTGTCCCAGAGCATATCCAATAGAGTTTGTTCGCCATCTGGACGTAAAACTTTGCTGATTTCACCGAGGGAACGACCATGACCCCAAAACACCAGGAATAGACCGCAACCCAGTACGATTGGGCCTGATAAATAATGCGGGACAACCCTAGCTAAGAACTCAATTACTCGATCTACAAGCTGAAATAGCAAGAAAATTGGCGTGAGTTTGAGCCAAATCGCTAAACCCAAAATCGTCATCAGTACGCCGATGTAGATTGTCAACAGCCACCGCTTGACAAAAATTCCTGG
>JAJAZF010000372.1 GCA_026785875.1 Chamaesiphon sp.
AGAAGTATTACCTCGTGGTAACGCACTCTAAAAGCTTTGAAACATCGGAAGATAATTGTACAATCAATTTATCTTCCGATGTTTTTAATCTACATCTCTGGCCGATCGATACCGCAAGCGAAAACCAAGCTCATAGGTAAAGATCGCCAGAAAAAATTTGGGTCTTGGGAACCAGGACTTCTGCCCTTGGAGGGAATGTAAGACCAATAGATCTATTTAGTTCCAGCGGCTGTTCCCAGTGAATGGGGAAGCCTGTATTTATGGCTTAGGCAATGAATGTAGGTAGTTCACTTCGTATTTTACACATAGTTCATCGATCGAGGTACTGCAAGAGTGGAAACGCCCTTTAATACTACAATGGTTTCGGGTGGTGGACGCGATCAAGAATCATCTGGGTTCGCCTGGTGGTCTGGAAATGCGCGTCTGATCAATCTGTCTGGTAAGCTGTTGGGTGCACACGTCGCCCACGCTGGTTTGATTGTCTTTTGGGCTGGAGCCATGTGCCTATTTGAGGTGGCTCACTTCGTACCCGAAAAACCGATGTACGAACAAGGTATTATTTTACTTTCTCACTTGGCTACCCAAGGTTGGGGTGTTGGTCCTGGTGGCGAAATCGTTGATACATTTCCTTACTTTGTCGTCGGTGTTTTACACCTAATTTCCTCTGCGGTATTGGGTGTTGGTGGTCTTTACCATGCACTACGTGGTCCTGACACACTAGAACAGTATTCTTCTTTCTTTGGTTACGACTGGAGAGACAAGGACAAAATGACTTCGATTCTGGGCTTCCACCTCGTAATTCTGGGTTGTGGTGCATTATTGCTAGTCATCAAAGCGATGTTCGTTGGTGGTTTGTATGATACCTGGGCACCAGGTGGTGGGGATGTTCGCATCATTACCAATCCTACTCTCAACCCAGCAATTATCTTTGGTTATCTACTAAAAGCTCCCTTCGGTGGCGAAGGCTGGATCATTAGTGTTAATAACTTAGAAGATGTTGTCGGCGGACACATTTGGGTTGCTTTACTATGTATCGGTGGTGGGATCTGGCACATTCTGACCAAACCTTTTGGTTGGGCACGTCGGGCACTCGTCTGGTCTGGTGAAGCTTACCTATCTTACAGTTTAGCTGCTGTATCCTTGATGGCGTTTGTTGCGTCGATCATGGTTTGGTACAACAACACTGTTTATCCTAGTGAATTCTTCGGTCCTACTGGCCCTGAAGCTTCTCAAGCACAAGCATTGACCTTCTTGATCCGTGACCAACGTTTGGGTGCGAACATCGCAACTGCTCAAGGTCCTACTGGTCTAGGTAAGTACCTGATGCGTTCTCCTTCTGGAGAAATCATCTTCGGTGGTGAAACCATGCGGTTCTGGGATTTCCAAGGTCCTTGGTTAGAGCCACTACGTGGACCTAACGGTTTGGATCTGAGCAAAGTCAAGAATGATATTCAACCTTGGCAAGCACGTCGTGCGGCTGAGTACATGACTCACGCTCCTCTGGGTTCCTTGAACTCAGTTGGTGGGGTCATTACTGAAATCAACGCATTCAACTACGTCTCGCCTCGTGCGTGGTTGGCTTGTTCTCACTTCGTGTTAGGATTCTTCTTCTTTATCGGTCACTTGTGGCACGCAGGACGCGCACGCGCCGCTGCTGCTGGTTTCGAGAAAGGAATCAATCGTGATACGGAAGCAGTATTGTTCTTGAATGACATCGACTAATCTCGATCTAATTACAGCATAAGCAAAAACTCCTGTCGATTCGGCAGGAGTTTTTGTTTTTGGTATGGGGTTTTGGTTTGGTGCATTACTACGATTTACTTTAGACGCGTTGATTTTGGTGCGTTACGCTGTCGCTAACACACCCTACGAGTTTATACTGGCTCATATAAATTCAGGGTAGGGGCAATTCGTGAATTGCCCCTACCCTGAATAATATTACATAAATCTCAATCGAGATTGGCGACTGCTACACCTGAGAATTTTCAGTCTTTGGTAAAACTTCTCCTACATCAGATTGAGCTGTAGATTCACTATCCAATCCAGAGCTTGGTTCTAGATCTTCTGACTCACCACGCTTTAAACTGAGTTGGTTGATGAGTGATAGGACGCTGGTGGCTCGATCGAATGATTTATCCTCTACAAAAATCACTGTTGGCGTACGTCTGAGTCGGACTCGTTTACCGAGTTCACTGCGGACGTATCCGGTGACTGATTTGAGTCCTTCCATTGTCTCAGCCCGAATTTCATCACTACCGTAAATACTGACAAAAATTTTGGTATGCTGAAGATCGCCAGCGACATCTACAGCGGTGACACTCACCATCCCCGCACCGACTCGATCGTCTTTGATATCAAAGAGGATCATTTGACTGACTTCGCGCTTGATTAGTTCGGCGACGCGTGACACGCGACGAGTATTAGTCATAATTTTTCTTAAATCTTTTTAACCACCAACACGATTTCAGTTGATGGGTGTGAATCCTAACATTGCTTTGAGTGTCAATACTATTACCATGACTGCTCCCACCAAAAATCCAACCAGCGCAACTGCTGTGACTGGACGTTTCCACAACGGTGCTAACCAACCAAAGGCAGAAATGAAGATACCGAGGATAATAGTTACAAAATAGCTGGGGTATCGGCTGATGTTGTCAAAAAAATCACCAAACATTACAATTTCGATCGTACTAGCTGACAGCAACCATTATAACCGAATGTATCCGGCTGCGCGATCGCTGGTGCTGGGTTTTGAGGGTAATTTTTTAACCCAGAGGTACACAGAGGTTTTGCCCAAGACATGTGCGAACACGGAGGAGGTAAAGTGAGGAATAGAGGATTGAATTTTAAACCTTATACTTATGCAGCCTAAATTTGTGAGTGAATTGGCTTGGCGACAAGCTGAGTTTTTGATGCAGCCGATTTATATCAGGATTATCGATCGAATCCGCCAACAGTCGGAGGTTTCGACATGGAAAGTCAGTTATGAGGAGGTTCGCGATCCTCACCCGATTAATTATTTGTGTCTGGAATCTGAGGATAAGCAGTTAAAGTTTGATATTTGGGATTTATGCTATCAGGTATGTTTTCTCAATTATGATGGCAGTCACAGCGAACTTGAGAGTCGAATTGTGGAGGTAGATACTAGTTCGATCGATCTGGAGACTGGTGCGATCGACTGGATGCTGCTGGATAATAAGGCTAAGGCTGTAATTGCGAATATTTTTGATAATTTACCTTGATGGCGGTTGAAAATGCTACTAGCGATCCAAAGTTCGCCTACGCTGACTAAAATATATGGAAAATATTACTTTGAATAATCTTCAAACAATACTTCAATCTGCTCGATCGGGTGCTGCTATTTACGATAGTTCTGATTGGGGGAAAATTCTGGTGAGCGATCGAGATCGACTCAGATTTTTACACAATCAAAGCACGGCAGATTTTGAAAAACGTCTAGCGGGAGAAGGTTGTGATACAGTATTTGTAACTTCTACTGCTCGGACGATCGATCTAGCAACTGGATTAATTTTAGATGATGAGGTGTTGTTAGTCGGATCGCCCAATCGGCGTGAATATTTATTTAATTGGCTCGATCGATATATCTTTTTTGCCGATCGAGTCAAATTAAAAGATGTCACTGATACTCTAGCTAGTTTTACTTTAATGGGTGATGAGAGTGCGGGTATATTAGAGCAATTGGGTTGTCCAAAACTTACAGATTTACCCCAGCATAGTCATCAATTATATACGATTGATGGTGTTGAGGTGCGAATCGCGATCGGGACTGAATTGGGTTTACCTGGATATCGATTGATTTGCGATCGGGATAAATCTGCAACCTTACATCAATCTATTACTAATTTAGGTGTCGCGATCGTGGACGAGGATGCCTGGGAATGCCTGCGAATCGCTCAAGGTAGACCAAAACCCGATGCGGAGTTAACAGAGGATTACAACCCCTTGGAGGTAGGTTTGTGGGATACGATTTCGTTTAGTAAAGGCTGCTATATCGGTCAAGAAACGATCGCCAGACTCAATACTTATCGGGGTGTCAAGCAATATCTCTGGGGCATTAAGTTAGCTGGCTCTGTGGCTGTGGGTGCGACTATTACTGTAGATGGTGAAAAGGTTGGTGTCTTGACTAGTTGTAGTGATGATGGGGAAATATTGGGATTGGGCTATGTTCGCTCGAAGGCTGGTGGGGTAGGCTTGAAGGTAATGGTAGGTGATGTCGAGGGGGAGATTATTAATATTCCGTTTGTTCGACATGAATACCCAGTTTAGAACAGTTTTATTTTTTCTAGCTAGATAAACTACTGTCAAAACAAAAGCTCGATCGTATTAGCAATTAATACGATCGAGCTTTTGTCACTCGATTAGATTAGAATTGATCTGTCCCTACGGCTGGTGGTGCAGTGGTGCCACCTGGTTGATTGAGGAAGAGATTTTGGGCGGCATCGTTTTGGTAAATACAGGTGATTTGGGGTGTAGATTCCAAATTACCTGTAAATCCGAAAGTATTCATTTTCTGCTTACATTCGCGGACTCGATCGCTATTAATTAGTTTACGCTGTTCGAGTTTTTCAGCATCTGTCCTAATTATAACAAAAGGTAACAAAGGAGCGCGACGATCCTTCTTTAGATGCTACACCACCGCAGATGAGAGCGAAATATTTTTGACTACTGACGCTCCCAATCCACTCTAGACTGTTGCTGGCTGTATTTTTTGGACTTTGTGCTTATTGGTGCTGCTACTAGTAGTTTCGTTGACTTCGAGGGGGACGAATTCAATGTGATTGAGCAGGGTAGTGACAAAGGCAAATAGTAAAAAGGGTAGGGATAAAACTAAGATCAAACCTACTGTGGCTAGGGCATATATTTGGCGGGTAGTACTCCACAGCGACAAAGCCGAAGCAAGACTGATAAAAATTACCATCAGCCAAATGACAATCTGCCCATAAATATCACTAAAGGTGAGGGTGCAGTTCATGCGATATCTCTGCTTATCCATATATCTTTACCAAAATTGTTTAATATATTTTTAGCATAGATCTTTTGGTGGACAATCGGATTTTTTTCAATTAATTGATAAGAATTGTTATAGATGTTTACAGTATTTTAGGGATGGGTGATGGGCTAATGTGTACTGATAAGTTGTTTGAGTTGTCACGTTGGCTATTGATCCCAACCCAGTCCCCTTTATAAGGGGAAGGAGTAAAAGCCTCACTCGATCCGCCACACGGTCTTCTGTGTTTGTTACAATAAGTAAAGCAACCCAGGAGAAGCTTACATGACTGTTTCGATCGATCCCAAGACTTTTCTGTTATCTAAACAATTACCAAATCTAAGTTATTCATCCACTACACATCGGTTTGATGAAACCTGGGAAGCT
>JAJAZF010000373.1 GCA_026785875.1 Chamaesiphon sp.
ACACACCCTCGAAGCTTATAAACTCGCGATCGCCGATGGTGCAGATTTCATCGAGCCTGACTTGGTAGTAACTAAAGATGGTATCTTAATCGCTCGTCACGAGCCGATGTTAGCCGTCGTTGCTTTGAATACCGATGGTACCATCAAGCGCGATAGTGCGGGTAAATTTGAAATCACAACTACCAATACCAGTACCAACGTCCATCTCAAACCCGAATTTGCCAGCCGCTTAACCGTCAAAACCCTCGACGGCGTGAAAGTTGGTGGTTGGTTTGCTGAAGACTTTACCCTCGCTGAAATTAAGACACTCAATGCGATCGAACGGCTCCCAGCTTTACGCGGTACAGCGTTTGACAACGACGGTTTAGAAGTCCCCACCTTCCAAGAAGTCATCGATTTAGTCAAGCAAGTCGAAAAAGATACCGGACGCAAGATCGGCATCTACCCCGAAACCAAACACCCCAGCTACTTCGCATCCCAGGGTACGCTCCTCGACGGTACCACCAAAATTAATGTCAATCTCGGTCAAAAACTAGTCGATACCCTCGTTGCTAGCAACTTTACCGACCCCAAACGGGTATTTATCCAATCCTTTGAGGTGAGCAATCTCAAAGAAATTAACGATAAAATCATGCCCGCTGCCAAAATCGACATCCCACTGGTGCAACTATTTGGCGGTGCTGCGGGTAAACCCTATGACTTTACCCTCAGTGGTGATGTGCGAACCTATGGCGACCTCACCAAACCCGCAGAACTGGTAGATATTGCCAAATATGCGGCTGGGATCGGCCCCGACAAACGGCTAATCATTCCCTCCAGTACAGTAGATAATGACAAAGACGGCAAACCCGATGACCTCAATGGTGACGGTCAACAGAGTGAAGCCGATCGAGTTTTGGGTACGCCCACTACTCTAGTTACAGATGCTCACAAGGCGGGTTTACAAGTACATCCTTACACCTTCCGCAGCGAAGGTTTCTTCCTGGCTTCCGACTACAAAGGCGATCCGAAAAAAGAATTAGAACAGTACATCAATCTCGGTGTCGATGCCTTCTTCACGGACTTTCCTGGTACTGGCGACTTGGTACGTGACAAATTTGTCGGTACGCCTGCGGTAGCCAATATAGGAGGTTCTCGCGGCTTTGAAGGGATGGCAATTTCGCCCGATAAGTCAACCCTCTATCCCTTACTCGAAGGTACGGTATTTGGCGATCCGGCTGGTTCGCTCCGCATTTATGAATTTGATGTTGCTACCAAGCAATACAAAGGTCAACTCGGTTTCTACAAAATGGAAGCAGCCGGAAATGCGATCGGTGATTTTGCCGTCATCAACAAAAATGAATACCTCGTCATCGAGCGCGATGGCGGACAGGGTGCGACGGCTCTATTCAAAAAGATTTTCAAAGTAGACATCTCCAAAAAAGATGCCAACGGCAATGTCTTCAAAGAAGAAGTCGTCGATCTGCTCAATATTCAAGACCCTAACGACTTGAATAAAGATGGTAGCACCAAATTTACCTTCCCGTTTGTGACGATCGAGGATGTATTAGTTCTAGATAACAATACTCTACTCGTTGCCAACGATAATAATTATCCCTTCTCGACGGGTCGATCGACAACCGCCCCCGATAATAACGAATCGATTATCCTCGAACTGGCGAAACCTTTATCGACTATTTCCCAAATATCGGGTACTGCTGGTGCTGATAACTTAATTGCTGGAGTGACACCAGGATTCGACAGTTTCAACGATCTCATTTTTATAGGCTCCGGTAACGATACTGTCGATGTGCCAATTGCTGGTGCTGCTGCTGGCGACAATCGGATCGATACGGGCAGCGGTGCTGACACGCTATTTCTCGGTAATGGCGATTCTCTTGCAGAGACGCTCCGCGATCGCGTTTTCGGTGGTGCTGGCGATGACATTTTTGAAGCGTCGGATGCCAAAGACTATCGGATTTCTGGTGGTGCTGGTAACGATACCCTGTTTCTGGGCACCAACGGTCGCGGGCTTGGTGGCGACGGTAACGATAAGTTCTACGTCGGTAGCGGTGGCGTGAACCTTCTCTCTGGCGGTACTGGTGCCGACCAATTCTGGATCGCCAATGCCGAACTCCCATCTGCGGCGAATACGATCGTCGATTTCCAAAAATGGTAAATTACTCGACAGGTTTATCCCCAAAGGTACCGCAACTGCACCAGTTGTCGATCTACCTGCCGGAACTTTTGGCACTGAGGTATTACCCGAAGTCTACGCCCAACGCCGCAGCAATCGCGGATTTGAAGCCGTGGCGATCGAAGGTACCAAGCTCTATGCTTTTATGCAAAGTCCGATCGAAGATGCCGTTCTAGGCACAATTAAACTAGCAAATGGCAGTACACTCAAGCCTAGTGATGCCAACTATGCGATCGAAGCAATCAAAAGTGCAATTTTACAAGTAGGCAAAACCGATAATAAGTCTAACCAAGATTTAATTGGCGGTAAAATTTACGCACCCGTTCTCATCTCTCAAGGTTCCTTAACCGATTTTGTCAAGTTCAATCCGACGAATAATGGCGGTGAAAATACAATTCATGCTTATTTTAACAAAGAGCAGGGGTTTAAATCCCCCACCATTTAGGTGGATTGTGCTTGGTGCCTTTTCATGATGAGCGACACAGAACACATCAGATCCCCGACTTTTCCGAGAAGTCGTCGGGGATCTAGCCTCACCGATCTTCTTCGTTTAACCAGACGTTAATATTCCGATCGCCTATTTCCGAGTAATTACTGGTATAATGTCTACACGGTACTACTTAGTCAGCCTTCATACCAAAGTATCATCATGAAGATAAGTGCAAACTTACGAGATCCTAGCATTGTCACGGATCTTAGCATTGTCAGGGCTACTGTTCCCACAGTACCTCCGCTGGAAAATAGATCGGACGGAGAACTGGATACACCATTAAAAAGGTTGTGTAAAAATGCGATGTCTGGAGAAGAAGCGATCGCACTGTTGCAGAAATTTTGGATGCTCCCACAATTGCAACGAGAACTGATTCTCGATGCAGAATTAGCTGACGTTAGTTGTAGTCAAGAAGAGGTTTTGGGCGCGTATAAAGCTTTTTATCAAAAGTACCAAATTAATTCTGATGAAGATCGCACCACCTGGCTGGAGCGAAATAAGTGTACGCTAGAACAATTCGAGCATTCGATTCTCAGACCCCTGAAACTCGATCGCTTTAAACAACAAACTTTTGCGAGTAAAGTTGATTCGTATTTTTTACAACGCAAAAACCAACTCGATCGCGCGTTGTATTCACTATTGCGAGTCAAAGATGCCCATCTTGCTCAAGAACTATTTTTTCGGATTCAAGATAAAGAAGCAACTTTTGCAGAATTAGTCAAACAATATTCAGGCGGACAAGAAGCCGAAAATGGTGGCACAATCGGCCCGCACGAACTATCCATTCCCCACCCAATGCTCGCCCAAAAACTTAGTTCGCTCAAACCCGGACAATTATCGCCACCCTTAGCAATTGCCGACTGGTTTGTGATCGTCAAACTCGAAAAATATCTCCCCGCTCAACTAGATAAAACCATGCGATTGCGCCTAATCGACGAACTCTACGATCGCTGGATTCAAGACAAAATTAGTCAATTATAGGTATTAGGCATTAGGTATTAGGTATTAGGTATTAGGTATTAGGTATTAGAGGGTAAAGGGCAAAGGGCAAAGGATACCTATTACTTATTACTTATTACTCCTTACTTATTACTCATTACTCATTACTCCTTATCCTTACTCTTCCATGACTTACACGC
>JAJAZF010000374.1 GCA_026785875.1 Chamaesiphon sp.
ACGGGAATTAGTGATGCTTACACCGTGACGCTGACTAATTAAAAGTTGAAAGTTTAGATCGATCTTCGGAACGTGGATTGAATAACTCACACCTCTGTCGCTATTCGGGGCAATTTATGAATTGTCCAGAATAGCATCAGGTGTGAAGGCACATCTGGATCTTATGGTTAGCAATGCCCCCTCATCCTCACTCGGAAGCTTTGTATCCTGCCCTCACCTCTGGCTCTGGCTCACCTCTCCCAAGCTTGGGAGAGGTGTTGGGGGTGAGGGCAGGAGGATTAGTGGGTATTCTCACATCTTGCACCAATGCGTAGATACTATTGCTGCGATAACCCATGGGTACCCACAAGGGGCACCCCTACAGATAACTTGTAGGGGTGCCCCTGTCTTGTCGTTTTTTTATGCGGGGGGAACCCCCGCATAAAAACGCCGCTTGTGGGTACCCTCATCTCTACTCCCCCTTAATAAGGGGAAGGCTGGGGTGGGGTTAAGATCTCCGCAACAACTCAAACATCCTCTAAGTTAAGTTTATGTATCTTTTTATAGGTGCTCGACACCGATCGGCTTGATAATGTAATAAAGCTCAAAAGCCAAAGAAATTGAGCCAACTACTAACGAGGACAATCTCATGATCGAACGTGGTTCTAAAGTTCGGATACTTCGAGCGGAATCTTACTGGTTTCAGGAAGAAGGCACTATCGTCACTGTTGACAAGAGCGGAATTAAATATCCCGCGATCGTCCGGTTTGACAAAGTAAACTATGCAGGTGTCAATACCAATAACTTCGGATTGCACGAGCTAAAAGAAACAGCCGCTGCACCCAAAAAACCTCAATCGACGGCATCATCCGGTGGTAAGCAGACGACGATCGAGCCAGCTACCCGCCGCACTGGGCAAGGTGACATGAAAGCAGACGTTCGTCCAGGTGCTGGGGCTGAAGCACCAGCAGTAGATAGTACTACTGTTGAAGGTTCTCCTAACCAAGGAACAGAAGCTAGATAGCAGCAGTTCAAATATTTTTATTAAAAATAGGCAGGGGTAATTATAAATTGCTCCTGTCTATTTTTATCGAAGCTCTATCTTTTGGTAGAGTTAGTAGTCTGTCTTTAGGATCTATGAGTTAGAAGTCGAGCTAGGTATAATTCATAATGTACTGACTATGGATTCAGCAACTAAGGGCTGAATTAATCAAATTAATGAAAACTACACTCCCGCGTTTTGACTTTAAATCGCTTTACAAAACAGTAGTAACTTTTTTGGCTGTTGCCTTGCTAGTTACAGTTACTGCCTGTGGTGGGTCAAATCAGACTGCCAAGAGCGAAAAAGTCGATTTAGATCCATCAGCGGGTAAGGTAACATTGTACAGACCCCTTACGCCGCCTCAAGGTGGGATGAATAACTATAGTGATGTCGATCCTAGAGTAGATACCTCTAAAGCAGAGGCTAAAGTCGATCGCCTGATCGAGAAAACTGACGATCTAGTCAAAAAAGATACTAATCCATTCAAAGAAATCGGTAAGCAACTCGACAAAAAAGGACTCCCAGAAAGAGCTGAGGATCTATCCAAAGATGTGACTCGATCGGCTAAAGAAACCGCCGACGGAGTTGCCAAGGGTACTGAGAAAGGATTTGGAAATCTCAAAGAAAATACCAAATCATTTACAGAAGATATCAAGTCAGCAGTTGGCGATCTGAAACAGAAGGCACAACAGAAAACTGAAGATATCGAACGTAGTACTCGCAAGAACAGCTAACCCATTGAATATGTTATTCAAACAACATGATTATTCAATCTGTTAGGAATAGAAGTCTCCACCAGCCTTTGATTTCTACCCCACCATTAAAGCAGTGTGAAGTTAGTGTTATCGTTCCTGTCAAGGATGAGGCGCAGACCTTAGCAGCAACTCTCGCAGCACTGGCTCATCAAACTTGCTTAAATGGTCAGCCTTTATCTCCACTGCGCTACGAGATAATTATCTTGGCAAATAATTGTACTGACGAGTCGGCTCAGATCGCCCGTCAGTTTGCCAGAGCACATCCACTTTTAGCAATCCATGTTGCTGAGATTACTTTACCCCTCGATCGAGCGTACATTGGCTATGTCCGCAAACTTTTGATGGATGAAGCGCACGGTCGCCTGATGAGTTTGGGACGCAGCCGAGGTATTATTGCTTCGACAGATGGTGATACCCAGGTTGCAGCTACGTGGATCGCGGCAACCATCGCGGAGATTGCGAGTGGGGTCGATGCTGTCGGTGGGCGGATTTTGACCGATCGACAGAGCCGTCATGCTCTCTCACCACAGGCGAGGACTTTCTTCTTACAGGAGGTTGGCTATCGTTTTTTAGTGGCTGAGATGGAATGTTACATCGACCCCGATCCTTACGATCCTCTCCCTCGCCACTACCAGCACTATGGTGCTAGCCTAGCGGTTACAGCCGAGATGTACGCCAAAGCTGGTGGGATACCGCCAGTCCGCACCCCTGAGGATGAAGCGTTCTATCAATCTCTACTGCGAGTCAATGCGCGGTTCCGTCATAGTCTCCGCGTCCAGGTAACTACTTCTGCTAGAGCCTCGGGGCGTTCCCCTGTCGGTTTGGCAAATCAATTAACCAAATGGACGGAAATGTCTGCTGATTCAGCTCTGAAAGTGGAGCCAGCCGATGTGGTAATCTCGCGGTTTCGATCGCGCCGCAAGCTCCGCTCCCTCTGGCAAAAGGCATTACATGGCTATAGTCTCTCCTTGAAAGAGATCGAACTAGTAGCCTCCAAATTAGGTGTCTCTAATGATTGGTTGCTCGATGAGTTGTTACTCTCCCAAACATTTGGCAGACTGTTTGAGAAAGTCATCCACCATCAGCAAACAACTTATCCAATTCGTTGGCAGCTAATTGATGTTAAGACGGCGATTATGGAATTAAGACACTCTAGATCTTTAAGGATCGCACGGAGCTAAATCTCATTTACCCGCTAGAAATACCTACTCAATCCTTTGTTTCAATAATTAATAAATGAGGTCACAATGTTTCTTCAAAACAAAAGGTCTGAAACGCTAATCGAGATTAAAGATAAAGATCTGGAAATTCTATTTAATCCACTCAAAAAAGAGATTGAAGGTAGAATCCAAGAAGGTGAGGAAGAGCAAGATCCACAGCCTTTTGACAAGCAGAATCTAACGTTCGCATCTGGCGAGGATCTACCCCGCTGCTGGATCGACCCGGACTACAGAACTTAGATTAATCGATCGAGCTTTAATCTAGTCTGTCCAAATACTAACAGTAAACCCAGTTGAATTTGTTTATTCCACTGGGTTTAATATTAGATATTTATTTACACAGCGGAGAATTTAGTCTCTAGGTATAGCAGTGCAAAGACAGATTATGACAAGTTTTAGTCCGCGACTGCGGACTTTGAATCAGTAGCTACGACTTCAGTCGTTGTACTGTCATAACCTGAGCTTCGTACTGCTGTAACTCTCAACCCGAACTCACGTTAATTAATTATTTCAACAACAGATCGATCGCCGCTTGAGTCTGCGGTAAACTATCAATCACGATCGACGTACACAGCAACATCATGTACAAGATTGAATATTTAAACATTGATTTAGCTACAGTCTTATCAGTAGGAGCTTGTAACAACTTCCAAGCCTCATACACAAAGATCCCACCCAATCCTACTGCTGAGATCCCATAAACTATTCCAGCTCCACCCAATGGATACATCAGTAACAGCGTAGTTGGAATCAGTAATAGGGTATAAATCCAAATTTGTTTAGCCGTAGCGGCTTCGCCCACAACCACAGGTAACATTGGCACCCCGACTTTAGCATAGTCATCTTTTAGCATCAGTGATAATGCCCAAAAATGCGGTGGTGTCCAGATAAAGACGATCGCAAATAATATCCAAGCTTCGATACTCAAATTATTATTTACCGCCGCCCAACCAACTAGCGCGGGTATTGCGCCAGCAGCTCCACCGATGACGATATTTTGCGGCGTATGGCGTTTGAGTAAATGGGTATAAATTCCCATGTAGAAAGCAATTCCCGCCATCGCTAATAAGGCAGCCAAAAGATTGGTAAAAACTAGCAAGATCGTAAAAGACAATCCCGCCAGAACTGCGGCAAAAATCCCCGCATGAACGGGTTTGACTCTACCTGAAGGAATGGGACGATTGCGAGTCCGTTCCATGGCATAATCGATATCTCGATCGTAAATACAATTCATCGTTTGGGCTGAAGCTGCGGCAAGCATCCCACCAATTACTGTAACTAAAAATAAGACTGGATCGGTTGCTCCATCAGAAGCCATCCACATAGCTGCCGCAGTCGTAATCAAGAGTAAGGGAATAATTCTTGGCTTTGTGAGTTGGTAATAACTCTGAATAACTTGAAGGAAGTTTTGGTGTTTGGTATCGACGGATCGATCGAGAGTCTCTTGCATATGTAGGGAGTAAGGATATTTAAACGCAGCGGCAGGAATAATCGGATCTTATCTAAGCTTAATTAGCAAGTTTTAAATTTTTTAGTCGCCAAGACCATACTGTAATTATAACTAATGTACCCAGTAAAATTGCACCGATCGATTGATGGGCAACTGTCAGAGTTTCAACTTGAAGATGTAGTTTGAAAGTTGCAGTACCTAGCAATACTTGAGAGATTAACAATCCCCCAGTCAGAGCAGCTAGATTGTCCAAATATTTGGGTAAATTTGGGTTGCGCCAGATCGTCATGATTACCGCTATACAGCTCAGTGTGGCTGGAACTACCCCGATGATATGACTATTCATCACCGTGCATTCGGAGTTGCCAAAACATTGATGTAGTGCCCATCTAGAGCCAACCAAACCCCCAATAATACTCTGAGTGTAAACACAAATCGCCGCAGTGAGTGGGAGCCAGTAGGGTAACTGAGCGGCTGGGTGACTGGGTGACTGAGCGATTGGGAGTAAGCAGGTACCGATCGTCAGTAAGGTAATAAAGAATAGTAATGCTGTGCCCAGATGTGCGGTAACGATGTCAAAGCGGAGTAGTTCTGTGACAGTGAATGCCCCTAAAGCTCCCTGCACCAGAATCAGACTCATTGCAAAGGTTGTCGCCCATGGGAGCCAGCCAGGAAGTTGGCGACGCAACCACCAAGTCGAGCTAACCAAGCACAAAGTACTCAACCCAATCAATGCTGCATCCAAGCGATGAAACCACTCTAGAAATACCTGAAGATTCATCTGCTGGGTAGGTACCAATTGTCCGTAACAGAGCGGCCAATCGGGACAAGCCAAACCAGCATTCATCACTCTAGTGGCACTACCGACAGCCATTAGTAACAGTGTTGCAACAGCGATTTTCCAGATCGATCGACGAATCCGATCTCGAACGATAATACTCCCTCGATCGTGCCGATATTTATCTTCATCAGAAGGATTTTGAGGGATGAATGCAGAGTCTGACATGGTATCGATCGCTGAGTTAGTTTGCTTGGTAAGATTTTTTAGCTATGCTAGCTCAATCATTCCCAAACTAGCATTAATACCTAGTAACCATGAGCAGAGCGATCGGGGTTTCGATCGCCCTCCCACTACTATTTGACAGTGCTAACTCTTACGCTATCTATGTTAGAGCTGTGATTAGTTGAGATCCCAAAGAAAACCTTAAAAATTCAAATGTATCGAAACATTCACACAATTGAGTAATTCTCAGACTCAACGATCGCAATTATATTTGAGTCGATCGCCATAACGCAAACTCTTGGGCACATTGCTGTATGCCCGCCAGGGATTAAGCTACTCAGTTATGCTTGCAATAGATCCCAAAGAAAAGTTGAAGAAATGCAAATAAATACCAATCGGATCGATCTGCTACGGTACCTTAGTAAAGGTGACAGTGAACACTATGTCAATCTTCATACCGCTATTATCTAAACTTTTTAGCTAAATTTATCAGCGCGAAATATCCCTAAATCCAGCCCTCAAAGCCAT
>JAJAZF010000375.1 GCA_026785875.1 Chamaesiphon sp.
ATCGCCATCACAATCCTGGAGTGAGATAAATACTTTTAATAGCGATCGCTCGAAAATAATTTACTCACAAAATCCTCACAACTTTGACTTAATATGGAAGTTAATAAATTCGCATTATAAATTTATAGATAGTTATTTTGACCGCTGTCTGATGCCGAAGCTATTACGATCGATTACTTCGATGTCAGATGACAACTTAATAGCATATTTTTTTCTTCAACGATAATACTAACGACAGGTTTTGCAAACTTAGTAAATCGGCTGAAACATCATGAGTACAGCAATTGACAACTTCATGACAATCTAGAAGCAGTTGAAGATCGGGCAAAAGCTCTCAATAAAAGTATCAAATCTGCCCCGAAAAAAAATCAAGCGGAAGGGCTAGCGGGCGGGGCGATCGGTGCCTGTATTCACGATCCAGACGGTAACACGATCGAACTCGAACAAATCCTCAGCTAATTTGCTGGCTTCAACTTAGACATCAAGCATTCACTAACAATCACAGTCGATCTTTATCCGTGATAATTAATCGCTCTACTTCATTGGGCTGGAGTAAGTCCATGTCCTCTAGTTTTTCGATACTTTCGATCCAGTCGTCTTCGATCGAGTCTGGTAATCCACCGAAGATGTCGTAGCGGTCTTTCCTCCGGCGTGAGATTGCTTGGTAGACCTGCTCGTCTTGAGCGTTTCCAATCCTTTCGGTGGCAACCACGGCATTCCCGCCTGTTCGGTATATCGATCGGTGACATCAGCCCACCGCGCATCATCCTGATTCTCCGGCCATTTTCCTGGCGATCGAAATAGTAACGACCTTCCGGCGTGTGATGCACATACCAAGCAATCTTTTCTAGCTCCTCAAAGGCGGCTAAAAAGTCCGACGGCTCGCGCAACGGCGAAACCAAACATTCCACCATTTTCTCACGATTCAACCCCTTCACCGCACTCACCGCCGTCGATAAACTCGCTGTCAGTAACAATACCCCGATTTGAGTAGCCGCTTCCTTACCCCTTTGAAGATCGATCGCCTGAGCATGGGCAGATTGCTGGGCATCATACAAATCTTTGGCAATCACATCGCGCATCCCAGAGATTTCCGTAAGCTTATCAGAAAACTGGGTAAAAACCTCCCCGTTCACGGGGACTTTGCGGGAGCGAACGCAGTTCACTGGGCGGGTCCCCCGAAGCGAGCTTTTGGGGGGAAGCTTCCCCCCAAAACGTCGCGCCCCAGCAGCCAGTATGCGCCTAAAATTAGTACTTTTTGCGGAGGACATAAACCGATATCACTTGGTAGAATTGAAATAGCGGTGACTTGCGAAAGCAACTAAGGTAGGGCATACCTAAAGTAACGCTTGGGGAGAATCCCACCTCTGGGTTAGACACTGTAAGGTATCTAATCTAAGTGGTTTCGTTGAGCTAAGAATCCTCGTGCGTTTACGCCGAGGAGTGTCAAGTATCGATTTTGTAGCAAATAGAGTAGCACGAGTGGGCAGTGCTGGTGCGTTACGGCTTTCGCCTAACACACCCTACATCCGAAATCTAAAGCCTAAAACCTAAAACCTAATTTAGTAGTCTCGATCGATACTCGATGCAAATACGGGTTCGACACGAATTGCTTCTACGCAGCTAGGACGAATCACCATATACTCACCTTGATTGTTTTTTAGGGGTACCGTGATAAAGTCGCTGGAGCCTGATTTTGGCATTAGCTCACCACTATACCATTTCTGAAACTCCTGCACTGTGGGAAAGCGGATTTCCTCCCGATGACCGCCTGACAATAGCAGATGTACTGCATATTCATTCGCTACTTTAGCCATACTCGATCGTGTTTGGTAAGAGTTATCAGTTTGAGTATGCCCAAATTTGACCCGATAATCAATTAAGTACCAACTGTCACAAGCTAACTTCATCTAGCTTGGCGCGAATCGCCTGAATATCTTGCCACATCAACCACTTAGGTTTGCCAACATCTGGAGAGGGATTGCGTAATAGGTATGCTGGGTGAAAAATTGGCATACACCATCTACCTTCCCATTCAATCCAAGTCCCCCGAATTTTGGTAATCCCATCTTTTTTACCTGTAATTGCGCGGACTGCTGTTGCACCAGTTAATAAAATAATTTTCGGATTTACCAACCGGATTTGTTCTAGTAAATAGGGTTTGCAAGCAGCAACTTCAGCGGGAGTGGGGACGCGGTTATCGGGCGGACGACAGCGAACGACGTTGCAGATATAAATATCACGCTCGATCGTTAGTTTAACAGCCGCCAGAATCTTTTCGAGCAGTTGACCCGATCGACCGACAAATGGTAAACCTTGTTCGTCTTCATTTTGCCCTGGTCCTTCACCAATAATCAAGATTGGTGCTTGTTCGCTACCTCTACCGACTACTGCATTGATCCGCGTATTTCCTAGTTCGCAGCGATGACAAACCTGACAATGAGTCGCAAGCTGACTGAGACTGCTATATGTACCTGGAGGAATCGGAATATTACTGCTGGTGGGAATCAGCTCGAAGTTATTAGCTGGGAGTTCTACAGGTATAGCTGTGGTTTCACCGAAAAGGCTTAATTGAGATTCTGGGGATTCTGAAGACATAGGATCGTCAACTCAAGTTATACACTTATGATATTGTCCAGTGATGGTAAATTTAACCCTCGGAAACAGTCGCACCTCATTTTTTGCGCTCTAACATTTCCCATGCTAATTTAGCCGCACCAGTTATCCCTGCTTGATTTCCTAATTCTGCCTCAATTAATTTAAATCCTGGGCGAGAAGTAACCATCACTCTGCGCTCGATTTCCCGTTTGGCTGCGGGTAGAAAATATTTTGCACTGGCACTAATACCACCACCGATAATCGCGACTTCTGGTGTCAGAATATAGCTGATACTCGTCAAACCAATACCGAGATTTCGACCATAATTATCCCAAAATTCTAGCGCAGATCGATCGCCTGCGGCTGCTAATATTCCCAGTTCTTTCGGCTCTTTACCCGTGATGCGCCGAATTGATTGCCCAGATAGAAACTGTTCTAGTGAGCCATTATTACCACTCTTACAGGGATATCCCGTTGCATCAAAGGTAATCAAACCTAATTCCCCAGCACTCCCCGCATGTCCCGTGAATAATGCCCCATTGATAAACACTGCTCCACCAACTCCAGTCCCCAAAGTTAGGAGTACTGAATTGCGATAGTTTCGTCCTGCACCCAGCCAATTTTCCCCCAATCCGGCGCAGTTGCCATCATTTCCCACGATTGTCGGCACCCCAGTTCGAGACTGGATCAGTGTCGCTACTGGAATATCGATCCAACCCTCTAAATTAATCGCAATTCTGGCGATCCTCCCCGCCGCATCCGTTGGCCCCGGCGTGCCCACCCCAATCGCGCTAATATTTATCATCCCTGGGGCTAATTTCTCGATCGCATAAGTCATCATATCGATCGTCACGTCGGGATATGCTGGATGTGGTGTGGGAACTGACAATGACTGAAGACAAGTCCCATCCTCAGTAAATCGCCCTAATTTAATCGCCGTACCACCAAGATCGATCCCGATTACTTCTGTCATGATTTACAACTCTTATCTTTGTCTATCCCTGGGATTTATCAACTCACTCAAACCTTCGCCCAAGAGCGACAAACCCGTCACCATCAACGTCAAGGCTAGCCCTGGAAATAACGTCGTCCACCAAATCCCCGTCGAAAGTGCGGGTAAAGCTTGCTTGAGATCGTGTCCCCATTCGGCGATTTCGTCGGGTAAACCTAAACCAAGGAAACCTAAGCCACCCAAAACGAGAATCGCATCAGCAGCATTGAGCGTAAATAGTACGGGGACGCTCTGCACCACATTGGCAAATAGATATTTTGTCAACACATGGCGGGTAGATGCACCCAGAGCCTGAGCGGCTTCGACAAACATTTGTGTCTTCAAACTGGCTGTCTGATTTCGCACCACTCGAAAGTACTGGGGAATGTAGGAAATACTCAACGCGATCGCGGCATTAAATACGCCTTTACCTACGATAAACGCCAGCGTCACCGATAACAATAATCCTGGTAACGTGTAAATCGTATCCATGATAAACAGCAGGACTCGATCGAGATTGCCGCCTAAATAGCCACTCACCATCCCTAACGGTACCCCGATCAGCAAACTCATCAAAGTTGCCAGTATCACCACTTGCAGAGCCGCCTGAGTACCAAACAGTGTCCGTGAAAAGACATCATAACCCTCCCGACTAGTCCCAAACCAATGCTGCCAAGATGGAGCCTGATTAATTGGGTTGTAGGGTGGCATGGGAGAGCCGAGTAAATCTTGCGGATCTTGTAATAAACCGATCGCCTGTAATAATGGTGCGAATAATGCGATCGCTACAAAACTGACGGTAATTATTAATCCCAGCCCTAATAATTGGGTAGACAAACGATCTCGGCGGTTGTTGAAAAGTTGTTTGATAGATCCAAACGGAATTTTACTGACAGCCATAGGGCAGTTTGCGGCGATCGACGAACGGTTCAATTACTATAAGGCGATCGGTACTCTAAAATTTAATAAATTAGAGATTAATCTGGCAACTTCCAACTCCACATGAAAATCGAACTTTATCCCTACACTGTCAATAAACGGTTTGCGCTGACAATTAGTCGGGGTACAAGTAGTCAAAACCAGAATTTAGCCGTGGGGATAACAGCAGACAACATTACTGGCTGGGGAGAAGCGGTACCATTTACGATCGGTAGTCAAGTCCAATCATTCGATCTGATTACTACTGCTGTAAAACAAATCATCCCTCAGTTAGCAGCCTATCATCCCCTGCAACGCCAAGCGATCGAGAGTCTGATGAATGCTTTCCAATTACCCTCCTCAGCAAGAGCCGCGATCGATCTTGCCCTATATGATTGGCTAGGGAAGAGTGTCGGATTACCCCTGTGGAAATTGTGGGGATTAGAGCGCGAAAAAATTGTCCCGATTTCGGTGACGGTGGGGATTAATCCGCCCGACGGTGCCAGAGAGAGAATTCGCGGGTGGTTGGAAGTATTCGATGCGCGGTTTTTAAAAATAAAACTGGGGAATCCCTTGGGAATTGGTGCCGATCGCGAGATGATGTTGGCAATCAAGGATGAGATGCCCACTGCCAAATTAACTGTCGATGCCAATGGCGGTTGGAGTCTAGCCGATGCGATTTACATGAGTCAGTGGTTGGCAGATTTGGGAGTAGAATATCTGGAACAACCATTAGCACGAGGAAATGAAGGGCAATTGGTAGAACTAAAGCAAGCATCCCCTTTACCAATTTTTGCCGATGAAAGTTGTTTTACCAGTAGAGATATCCCTGGATTGGCTGATAAAGTAGATGGGATTAATATCAAGCTTATGAAGTCTGGCGGATTGACTGAAGCGATGCGGATGATTCATACCGCCCGCGCTCACGATTTGCAGGTGATGTTTGGTTGCTATTCAGATACGGTGTTGGCAAATACCGCCGCAGCCCAGTTGTCACCGTTGGCAGATTATTTAGATTTGGATAGTCATCTAAATTTACTAGACGATCCATTTATAGGTGCTAAGTTAATCGATGGACGTTTGATCCCAGGGGATTTACCAGGATTGGGGATCGATCGAATTTAGCAATGAAGTAGGGGGCAATTCATGAATTGCCCCTACTTCATGAACTGATTAGAGCTTTAGAATAATTTCATCAAAATTTAACAGAAAGTAACCTGTCCATCCTTGCGTAAAGCTCCAACAGCCATTTAATGCGAAAATATACTCTCTGGGCAAGCTTCCTTGAGAAGATTGTGAGTCATAGTTGAAAGAATCCCATTGAGATATCCATCTGCTACCAATCCGCCACTTTACATATTTACCAAA
Source organism: Chamaesiphon sp. (assembly GCA_026785875.1). Taxonomy (GTDB): domain Bacteria; phylum Cyanobacteriota; class Cyanobacteriia; order Cyanobacteriales; family Chamaesiphonaceae; genus Chamaesiphon. The sequence continues at coordinate 5,876 of JAJAZF010000375.1, forward strand.
TGTATTTTCGCTGATTGTTTGAGTGTGAATATTATCGGAGGATTTACACCCAAGTGTTTGCCAAATCTTACTTTGGACGCTAAATCCAAAGCGACCATTACTATACTCGACCCAAAGTCGATCGATAGCTAGTAAGGCTTGAGGCGAGATACTTTTAGCATCTTCTGATAATAACCAACCTTCCTGTTCTCGACCTGCTAATTCAAGCAAAAGTCGTTTAGTTTCATGGTCAGATTCTTTCCACTTACCTAGCTCAAGTAGTTTCTCTAACTTCTCACAATTAATGAGAATTTCGATGGGCTGCTCCCAATTTGATTCTATTTTAGTTTGAGTAACTTGAGGTTGATAAGATTTCAAAAATTCATAAGCAGCATTAATATGCTTGAGTTTCTCTTGCGCTTTCTGCTGTAATATGGCATCGCTACAGAAACGATCTGGGTGCCAAACTTTGGCTAAATCCTTATAAGCCTGTCTGATGTCAGCTTGCGATGCTCCTGCTTCAATTTCAAGCACTTGGTAGTGTGAATCTGGCTTCATGATTATAGTTTTAATAAGCTATGAATTGTCAATAATAAATTTTTCGACTTGCAAGATTGCTTTATCGATCTCGTTAATAATCCTCTCAACCGCATTCTTCTGTTGTTCTAATGGTGTAAGCTCCTGAGCTAAGTTACGACGTTCGGCATCGTGATTAATTGTTTGGACGGTGCGAACAAAGCTGCCAATGCTGCCACCACCCCTAAATTTAGAGCCTCTTTGACGTACCCCATCTGTATAGTTTGCTCGAAGCTGTTTTTGATTTTGAGAAATTTCCCTTTTTATCAGAGTGTAATCTTTCTTCTTTAATTTCAGTTCTTTGATGGCGATTTTTGCTTCTACTACGGATCGAGCGGAGACATGCACATCGCCATCAACAGCGATCGTCACAAAACTATTGTGGTTGGGTAACATATCGGAAAACAGCCATATGCTCGTAATCTATCGACTTAATTAGGATGCCCAAACATTGGAGGAAAATCAACATCTCCATCATTGATTCCTAACCAAGTCCGTACCAGGTAGATCTGCCATTGCCATAGCGAATCAAGAGTCGATCGATCGTCAGTTGTTTGAGCCGTGATTTAATCGTACTTCGACTCTCACCTGTAGCTTGTTCGATCGATTGAGTTGTCACCCTACCATGCTCCTTCGCCAATTCCAGGATGCGTACTGACAGCAACGGCAAAGTAGAAGCCATCATTCTTTCGTTATCGATTTTAGTTTGCAGTCTGTTCTTCTGACGTTGGAGGACGCGGAGGAAAAATAGTAACCACGGTTCCCAGTTGGGTTGTCGCTCTGAGTTGAGAGTACCTTGAGTCTGGCGGAGAGCAAGGTAGTACCCCTCTTTACTTTCTTCGATAATACTTTCCAGCGATGAATAGGGCACATAGCTATATCCAGCCTTTAACAGCAACAGTGCCGTCAAAATTCTGGATAGGCGACCATTTCCATCTTGAAACGGGTGAATCGCCAGAAAGGTGACGATAAAAATACCGATCGTTAGCAGCGGATGAATCGTTGGCGAAATCAGTCTCTCGGCTGTCGAAGTCACAATTTCAGTCATCTGGCGCGGGGTGTCAAACGCTGATGTAGTTTCAAATACAATCCCTAGACTATTTCCATCCACGTCAAATGCTTGGACACTATTAGAAAACTTCTTGTATTCACCCCGATGTCGCTCGTCTTTAGGGCTATATTTCAGCAGCATTTTGTGGAACTGCTTGATATAATTTTCGGAAAATGGGATCGACTCCCAGCTTGCAAAGATCGCATCCATAACTTCGGCATACCCCGCGACTTCTTGTTCGTCGCGGGAAGTAAAACTTTGTTTCCCGACATTAGCCAGCAATTCTTGTACCTGTCGATCTGAGAGTCTCGCTCCTTCAATCCGTGTCGAAGAGCCAACACTTTCGATCGTAGCAATCTTGCGTAGTGCTGCCAATCGATCGGGTGCTAGCGTATTGAGCGCGCGCCACTTGCCTTTGAATTCGTCGATCTCAGTGATGAGCAGCAGTAATTCCTGAGTGATTTTAATGTCGATATCTGCCATTCGATCGCGAACCTTCTCAAAAGGAGAATGGGACACTGTGTCCAATTAATGAGCCGATTATAACCAATTATGTCCGATTATGTCCAATTAGGCGTTGGTGTCCTGTCGCCAAAGGCGAGGCTACGCCAACGACTTCATTGAGCACAAGTAGCCTCTCGACAGGAGAATTATTGAGGCGATTCTCCCGTGGAGAGGCTGCGACTGAGAATCTGAGTCCGAACTAGTTTAAGATCGAGACTGAAGCGTGAATCTAGAGTAGTAAAGTTGTGGTTAAAATTGGCATCCTCGGACTAGGAACCGTTGGTACGGGCACTGTTCAAATTTTACTAGATCCCGTAGGGCGGCATCACTTGCTCCAGTCTGTGGAGATCCAGCGCGTGGGAGTCAGATCGATCGATAAACCTCGTGCGGTGGATCTCCCTGCTGAGTTGGTGACGACAGATCTTGACTCGATCGTCTGCGACCCCGAAATTGATATCATTGTGGAAGTAATGGGCGGGATCGAACCCGCACGGAGTCTGATGCTCAAAGCGATCGAGCATGGTAAACACATTGTCACCGCTAATAAAGCTCTGATTGCCAAATTTGGGGATGAAATCTTTACCGCTGCCAATCAAGCTGGTGTCTATGTGATGCTCGAAGCGGCTGTCGGTGGCGGTATCCCCGTCATACAACCATTGAAGCAGTCCCTGGGAGTCAACCGGATTCAACGCGTGATAGGAATTATCAATGGTACGACTAATTATATCCTCACCCGCATGACGGTCGAAGGGGGTGAATTTGCAGATATCCTCGCCGATGCTCAAAAACTTGGCTATGCGGAGGCAGATCCGACCGCTGACATCGATGGATTGGATGCGGGGGATAAAATTGCAATTTTGGCATCACTGGCGTTTGGGGGCAGAATCCAGCGCGATGAGGTGTATTGCGAAGGGATTAGGAAGATCGGGGCGGCGGATATTGCTTATGCTGATAAACTCAATTTTGTCATCAAATTACTCGCGATCGCCGAACGGGTGGAAGGTGGTGCGGTATCTGTACGGGTACATCCCACCTTCATCCCGAAAGATCGTCCCCTCGCGACTGTCAATGGCGTGTACAATGCGATCTTAGTTGAAGGCGACCCCTTGGGGGAAGTGATGTTATTTGGCCCTGGTGCGGGTGCTGGCGCGACAGCTTCGGCAGTGGTTTCGGATATTCTGGCGATCGTGGGTGTCCTCAAA
>JAJAZF010000376.1 GCA_026785875.1 Chamaesiphon sp.
CTGCATCCGTCCAAGCGCGGGTAGCGCAAATCAAAACCAACATCAATACGCTCGATCGCATACAATGACAGTTGACCCACCCAGTTCGCGGCAGATTTCCGCTAAAATTGGGTGGGAATTCCATTGTTGACAACAGCAGCTCGAAATTTGCTCGATCGATGACAGTTGCACGAGTATTTAGATTTACTGAAATCCATCTGATGGTCACTTGAATTATTGTTAAATCTAGATGGTGGGTAATGACCCTACACAACTAATCCTTTTCCGAACCAAGCACTACCTTACCTAACTAAACACCAACCCATGACTATTTTCACGTTACAATCAGTCAAAAAAGACTTTGGAATCAAAGAGATTCTTAAAGATGGATCGTTTAGCTTAGATGCGGCGGACAAAGTTGGTTTGATCGGTATGAATGGATCGGGAAAATCAACGTTATTAAAGATGATTGCTGGGTTAGAACCGATCGATGGCGGACAGATTTTGCTCAATCCTGGGGTAACAACGATCTACCTACCGCAACAACCAGAAATGGATCCCAACCATACGGTACTAGAACAAGTATTTGCCAACAGTGGCGAGCAGATGCAACTAGTCCGCGACTATGAAGAAATATCTGAAAAATTAGCTCACATTGAAAATAATGATTCCACGGAATTATTGAATAAATTATCTACTGTGATGCAGCGGATGGATGCGGTGAATGCTTGGGATTTGGAAACTAAGTCCAAGATTATTTTGACTAAATTGGGGATTCATGATTTTGAGGCGAAAGTTGGCGATTTGTCTGGTGGATATCGCAAACGAATTGCCCTAGCAGCGGCGTTATTATCCGAGCCAGATGCTCTACTGATGGATGAACCAACCAACCATTTAGACGCGCTGTCTGTGGAGTGGTTGCAGGAGTATTTGAGTCGGTATCGGGGCGCGATCTTATTGATTACGCACGATCGCTATTTCTTGGATAAGGTAACTAATCGCATCATCGAGATCGATCGAGGTGATATTTTTACTTACAGTGGTAATTATACTTATTATCTAGAGAAGAAAGCCCTGGCTGAAGAGTCAATGGTTGGTACCCAAAGAAAACATGCAGGTTTACTGCGGCGAGAATTAGCTTGGTTGCAGCGTGGTGCCAAAGCTCGTAGTACCAAGCAAAAAGCGCGGATCGGGCGGGCTGAAGATCTCAAAGAAAAGGAATTCAAACAGACAACTGGAAAAGTAGATATTTCAACCCCGACACGGCGAATTGGTAAGAAAGTAATCGAAATTGAGGGCGTATCTAAAAGCTATGGCGATCGCCAGTTAATTTCTGATTTTACCTATGAATTTTCGCCCGAAGATCGAATCGGGATCATCGGTGAAAATGGGGCTGGTAAATCGACACTGATGGACATCTGTACGGGCAGACTGGCACCTGATAAAGGTCGTGTCGATATCGGTGCCACAATTCATATCGGCTACTTCGATCAACACTCTGAAGATTTGCAAGAAGCTGGTACCGAACAACTCCGCGCGATCGACTATATCAAAGAAGTCGGTGAATATGTCAAAGTTGCCGATGGTAGCCAAATTAGCGCGTCCCAAATGTTGGAACGGTTTCTATTTACACCCAACCAACAATACACACCGATTAGTAAACTCTCTGGTGGTGAAAAACGACGGTTATTTCTGTTACGCGTACTGATGAGTATGCCCAATGTTTTGATCCTCGACGAACCGACAAACGATCTAGATGTGCAAACCCTCGGCGTATTGGAAGAATATCTCTCTGAATTTAACGGTTGTGTAATTGTAGTTTCGCACGATCGCTACTTCCTCGATCGTACCGTTGAGAAAATATTTTCGATCGAAGCCGAAGGCAAAATTCGTGAATATCCTGGCAATTATTCCGTCTATCTCGATTATAAACAAGCTGAAGCTAATGCCGAAAAATTAGCCACAAAAAATCAGTCCGCAAAAAAAGTAGTTGCAACACTTCCACCAGAACCATCCAAAAATGACACTCAAAAACGCCGCCTATCTACTTGGGAACAACGTGAATTTACCAAACTAGAAGCCCAAATAGCTAAACTAGAAGCCGATAAAGTCAAACTCGCACACCAATTATCTCATTCCCCGAAAGCAGATTATGGTCAACTTCAAGCACTAAACACCCAACTCGAACAAATCAATCAAAC
>JAJAZF010000377.1 GCA_026785875.1 Chamaesiphon sp.
GCGACACTCGATCGGACAATTACTCACTTTTCAGCCAGAGACAGGCAATCTCAGTCTGAATATGAATGTGACTAAAAATCTCTTTCAACTCCTGGGTGGTAAACTAATCGTCCGCCAAAGTCCTCAACAAGGTGAAGTCTTGACAATTTTTCTCCCGCTTTCGATGATTGCTCAGAGTTAGGGGGTAGGCTTTAGGGATTAGGTTTTAGGGGCTTGCTATTAAATATCTATCGACTCACATCTTGCACCAATACATCAAGACTAGTAAAAACAGAGATCTTAGGGTACCCACAAGCGGCGTTTTTATTCGGGGGTTCCCCCCGAATAAAAAAACGACAAGACAGCGAAAAGTGCGTTCTTGGGGTTTCCCAACTGGGCGGGGAACCCGACCAGACAAGTGAAGCACCTTTTCAAGACAGGGGCACCCCTACAGGTTAATTGTGTAGGGGTGCCCCTTGTGGGTACCCTGGAGCTACGGTTAGCACTAGTATTTTCAAACTGGTGCAAGATGTGAGTAGTCCGTTTTAAATCTGCCAATAACAACTTCGCCGTCAACTATCAACTATCAACTATTAACTATCAACTATCAACTATCAACTATCAACTATTATCGGCAGTGAAACTAGTTCCAACGCAGCAACTAACCCAGGTAGAGTATACTCAGTTGCTTCGATATCGACCTTCCCAAATAAATCTCGACAGGTAGCCGAAGTCTGGGGTCCGATCGACGCAATACAGACTCGTTCTTGCCAACCCAATGGTAAACTAACGCCAATTAGTTGACAGAAATGTTTGACTGTTTTGGAACTGGCAAAGGTGATAATATCGACCTGCTGCTGTTGTAGAGCCAGGAGGATGCTAGGATCGATCGCCGCCGGACATTGAGATTGATAAGCAGGTACTTCGACTACTTTCGCCCCCAGATTGGTAAATTCTTGGACTAATACTTCCCGCCCACCTGTTTCTACCCGTGGAAATAATATGTTCAGAGCTGCGGGAGAGATTGGAAAACTATTAACTAAGGCATCCGCCACAAAATCGGCAGGGATAAAGTCAGGCGTAATCCCCTGCTGTTGGAGCGATTGGGCGGTTTTTTGACCGACGACAGCGATTTTAATTCCGGCGAGGGCGCGACTATCTTTGCCAGCTTGGTGCAGCCGTGCAAAGAATGAATCCACACCGTTAGCAGAGGTGAGAATCAACCAATCAAAATCACTTAATCTGTCGATCTGTCGATCGAGATCCTGCCAACTAGTCGGTGGCACGATCTCCAATGTCGGCATTTCTAGCACCTGTGCGCCACGCGATCGCAGCATTTGAGAAAATTCGCTCAACTGTCCGGCGGCGCGAGTCACAAGGATAGTTTTGCCAGCAATAGCAGCAGAATTGGGCGGCTCATCTAACGTCAGATCGTGACTTACTGGGGTCGATCTGCCACAATTTAAATATGCTCGCAACCCTACCACTTGTCCGATCACAATTACCGCTGGGGATAGCTCAATATCGGTAGTTTCAGAGATAATCTGACCTAAATCGGATACCCAAATTTGTTGTTGAGGTGTTCCCGCCCAGCGAATAATCGCGATCGGTGTATTGGCGGATCGATCGTGTTTTAATAGCTGAGTGACTATTTCGCCTAATTGTCTAGCTCCCATCAAAATTACTACAGTTGGCATCCGCGCCAAAGCCTCCCAATCGAGATCGTCAGGGAGGTGAGCGGTAATCACCGCAAAGCCTCTACTCAATACCGGATCTGTGAGTGGTATCCCTGCCAACAGCGGCGCAACTAGAGCCGTAGATAATCCTGGTACGACCTCATAGTCACACTCGGCAGCAATCAACGCATCAATTTCGGCTGTTACTCGCCCAAAGATAAATGGATCGCCACTTTTGAGCCGAACCACGATCCGTCCAGTTTGGGCGAATTCTACTAGTAACAGATCGATCTCGGATTGGAGCATACTCGGTTTACCGCCCCGTTTCCCCACATTGACTAGTACACAAGCCTCTGGGACTAAATCTAGTAAACAGCGATCGACCAAAGCATCATAAATTAACACTTCCGCTTGAGTGAGAATCTGTTGTGCTCGAATCGTCAGATAAGAGATATCACCTGGCCCAGCACCGACAATGTAAACTTTGCTCATCAACCGTGAATTGTGAATAAATAATTAATTATTAAAGACGGAATTATCGACTGCTGGTTACATTACCAATTCTCCATTAGTCGTTCGCCAACGAGCGATGGCACGTTCGAGGCAAAGCAGGGAAAGAACCATCAGTTTATCCCAACCCTCACCACCTCAGATCTAAACCCTAACGATCCCCGATCGGATAAACCTATTACACTATCACAAATTGTCGATCGGACTCGCCGATTGTGCCAAATTGGTGTAAGAATATAATATGATTCCCCGTTGACGATCGGTAATGCCGAGTGCGTCAACAATGTCTCGATCCGAATCGGATGCCCCGATGGCAGTAAGCTTGCGACAGCGATGCTCCCAGGCGATCGCCAGACGGCAGGAAGTGTGCCAATACCAACGCCAACGAGTTGGTCAACAACGGATTGGGGTAAGTCATTAGCATCACTTAGCCTCGCTACGATTTTAGGAAACCACTACCAGGTAATAGCTTTCATCTAAATATACTAAAATTCATAATCAAAAAATTAACATTGTGTAGATAACTATATGGTCTTGCCTACATCAAGTCATCATCTACACCAGCATCGATTTCATAAATAGGGACATAGTGGATGAACAACGGCAAAGTCAGAATATACGAATTGTCAAAGGAATTGAATTTGGAAAATAAGGATTTATTGGGGATTTGTGAGGACTTAAATATTGTGGTCAAAAGCCACAGTAGTAGCATTTCTGAAGTAGAATCAGAGCAGATTACCAAAGCAGCCAACGAGAAATTTCCCGATCGTCAAAACAAGGCACCCCGTCAGGTCACAACTGACAAGGTGGAATCTCCTGTAGCCCCGAAGAGTGAGCCTCCTAAGTCACCATCCGCACTAAACCCCGCTCCTGCGGCTAAAGCAGATGCTCCGCGAACGGCGGCACCCATCGCCAGTCAGGGCGCACCTGTGCGACCAACAGAACCCAAAGCCCGCATTTTGCAGATCGAGCACAAGAGCGATAGCCCGACCAAGCCATCCTTGATGCCTCAGCCACCCGTACAAACTCAACCGCCACTGAGACCAGCGGCGCAATCGCCAAGTCCTAGCCGTCCAGTCGTACGTCCGACACCTGTAGGTGAAAGTGCTACTCCAGTCAAACGTACCGAACTGAATGTTGAAGGAAGCACCCCCACTCGTGCCAAAACTGCCAGCCCAGTTGCACCCCCAGCACCAAAACCACAATTATCCGGCCCACCAGCCCGTCCTGAGGCTGTGGAGTCCTTCGAGCCAGCCAATGGCGATAACTCAGATGGCAACATTCCGCAGGGCAACCGCGCAGCAGCTCCGAGTAAACCCATTCCCAAATCCCAACAAGTCAAGAGCGAACCCAGCGACCGACCCGCAGTTGGTGCCCCAACGCGGAGTCCAGCAACTGGAGTCGTCCGCCGACCAGTAGCTAAAGCTGAAAATGCCGCACCACCATTAAACCGTCCGCCCGCACGGATCGTTCAGATCAAACCGCAAGGTAGTGGTCCCACTCGACCAGGTGCGCCAAGTAAAGACGGTGCTGCAAATGACAAAGATGATAATACTCCAACCACAGTCGATCTCGAACTCAAGCGACCACCACTGAGAAAACCAGTCAATAAAGGTAAAGGCTGGAGTAAGGAAGAGGAAGAAATTGAAACCGCTAAGGCGAAAGTTCCGGCTAAAGGTAAGCGGGTCAAAACAGTTGTTATCGATGAGGATGATGAAGATGACGATTTAGATGGTAACGATAACTCAAACGAGACTATCGTTAGCTTGTCGATTGCCAGACCTGCCAAACAGAAGATCGGTAGTGGCGGCGGCATCCGACCAGCAGCAGTTCCTGCTCAACGCAAGAAACCTGTGATGAAGGGGGATCAACAAGCCAAAGAACGCAGTAGTAACAACAAACGCGAACAGAAAGCTACTGTTGACAAGCCTGAATCGATTACGCTCATGGGTAGTATCACCGTTCGCGATTTAGCTGAAATGCTCCTCGTGCCGGAAACTGAAATCGTCAAACAGCTATTCTTTAAAGGGATTGCCATCAGCGTCACTCAGATCCTGGATGCGGGTACCGCCACGATGGTAGCCGAAGAAATGGGTGTCGCGGTGGTAACAGGTGTCGAACAAGCTGCGGCGACGAAAGTTACCGAAATGCTCGATATCGGTGACTATGACTTGCTCCAACGTCGTCCGCCAGTAGTCACGATCATGGGTCACGTCGATCATGGTAAAACTACTCTATTAGATGCCATTCGATCGACCAAAGTAGCCCAAGGAGAAGCTGGGGGTATTACCCAGCATATCGGTGCCTACCATGTGGACATGGAACATGAAGGTACCACTCAGCAGGTAGTATTCCTCGATACTCCCGGGCACGAAGCCTTCACCGCCATGCGAGCGCGGGGTGCGCGGGTCACTGACATCGCCATCCTCGTCGTTGCGGCTGATGATGGTGTCCGTCCTCAAACCATCGAAGCAATCCGTCACGCACAAGCGGCAGAAGTACCGATTATCGTTGCCATCAACAAGATCGACAAACAAGGTGCCAACGCCAGTCGGGTCAAACAGGAGTTAATTGCCTTCAATCTTCAATCAGAAGATCTCGGTGGTGACACCATCATGGTCGAAGTCAGTGCCCTCAAAGGCGAAAACCTCGATACTCTCCTAGAGATGATTCTCCTAGTCGCAGATGTCGAAGACCTCCAAGCCAATCCCGACCGGACTGCGCGTGGTACGGTAATTGAAGCTCACCTCGATAAAGCCAAAGGCCCTGTTGCTACTCTATTAGTGCAAAATGGTACCCTCCGCGTTGGTGAAACTCTAGTTGCTGGACATGTGTTTGGTAAAGTTCGGGCGATGGTAGACGACCGCCTCGCGCGCGTCGAAGCCGCTGGGCCATCCTTTGCCGTTGAAGTGCTCGGATTGAGCGATGTACCTCAAGCGGGAGACGAGTTTGAAGTCTTCATCGAGAAAGAAGCTCGCGCCATTGCTGATGTCCGTTCTGCCGAACGTCGTCAGTCGCGACTACAACAGATGATGGCTTCCCGTCGCGTCACCCTGAATAGTTTGTCTGCCAAGGCACAGGAAGGAGAACTCAAGGAACTCAACCTGATCCTCAAAGCTGACGTTCAAGGTTCCGTCGAAGCAATTCTCGGTTCGCTCCGCCAACTTCCCCAAAATGAAGTCCAGGTGCGCGTACTCCTCTCCGCCGCAGGTGAAATCACTGAAACTGACGTAGATCTAGCAGCAGCTAGTGGTGCCGTAATTATCGGCTTCAATACCACCCTCGCTAGTGGTGCTCGTGCCGCCTCAGATGAAGCGGGTGTCGATGTCCGTGAATACAACATCATCTACGGTCTACTGAGCGATATCCAAGCCGCGATGGAAGGTCTGCTCGACCCCGAACAAGTCGAAGAACCGCTCGGACAAGTGGAAGTCAGAGCAGTATTCCAAGCTGGACGTGGCAACATTGCTGGATGTTATGTCCTGTCAGGTAAGGCTCTACGTAACTGTAGCATCCGCGTTCAACGTAAGGGTCAGGTGGTCTTTAGTGGCACACTCGATTCGCTCAAACGGGTCAAAGATGATGCACGTGAAGTCAATGCTGGCTTTGAATGCGGTATCCGCTTAGATAAGTTTAATGCCTGGGAAGAAGGTGACATTATCGAAACCTTCCAAATGGTTAGCAAGCGTCGGACGTTATCACCCGTTTAGGTTGTAAAGCGGTTCGATCGATCGAGAAACCCAGCTTCTTTTAGAAGTTGGGTTTCTTAATTAGTTGATAGTTGATAGTTGATAGTTGATAGTTGATAGTTGATAGTTGATAGTTGATAGTTGATAGTTGATAGTTGATAGCGATTCGCCGTATGTAGGCAAAGCCGAGGGTTTAGCGAATCAGCGACGCGCGTTCTTTGTCGGGTCGCTCGACCCGACCAGGTTCCCTCCACGCCTTTGCGCGTCAAGACAAGACAGCCAGGTTTGTAGGATGGGGATTTATACTCCTGATTTTTGTTAATACTCTGGATCTCAGTAGAAGTCGGGTATCTATCCTCACCAGCTTAGCGATCGCCATGCTACTCTAGCTTGTACAGTGCAAACTCTTGGCGAATGGAATTAGTTAGGAAAAATATCCGATATTTGCTAATTTTTTCCAGCCAATAAGCTAGTCCTCTTTGATAAAAGTTATTACTAAGTGCTTTAATTGCGGTCGGAGTCATGCGATAGTTTTCTTGATTTTCAACACTATAGATACCTCCAATCAACGGCAGCACTTGTAATTTGGTACCATTCTTTAAAATAGTTGCATTGTGTTCGTAGTATTTCCCTTCATTCATCAATAATTCCGCTAACTCATATTTAACGATTATCGATGTCCCACACAAATCATTAAAATTTTTCGAGTTAAGATAAATGTATTTTTTACCTTCCTTATAAACATATCCTTTTTTAATATACCAACCATCACAGCTAAGATTTTCTTCAACAAACTTGGCAATATTTTGATTGATACAGTCATCTGCATCCACAACCATAATATGAGATGGATTTAGCTGCTTTGCATGAGCTATGCCTACTAAAATTTTCTGAGCTTTATCGGCTTCCTTAGGTGTTTCCAGACCAACTAGGGGACTAACTTTTTCCGAGCTTGGTGGTGGAAAATCAACAGTTAAGTATTCGACATGGGGAGATTCAAAAGTTGTTTGAGGCTTCTCATTGCAGACAACTACTACCTTAAAATTGACTGATGTTTGATTGCACACCGATCTGAGGCATCTTTCAAACAAACGAGAACATAAACTCCAGTTTGAGGAAATCAAAGGACTTTTGACAGGAATGATAAAGACAAGCATAAGTTACACCTAGTTGTTTTATTATTTTGGTTCGAGCGAATCTTAATCGCTGTTACCCTCAATTCATTAGTCGATGGGACCGATGCACTGAACGCGGCAGTCAAGAACGTGGCTATATTAATTTCCGATCTAGATCCCAATAATATACTTACGCCACTCTGCATGAGAGCCATTATTAATATGAGTAGCAGCCTCATAATGTAGACTACTATATGGTCTACGCGGTTGAGTATAGAGCTGTAAATTAGCTTCCTTGGGAGTGCGGCTACCCTTTTTGACATTGCAACGCATACACGCCGTA
>JAJAZF010000378.1 GCA_026785875.1 Chamaesiphon sp.
CAGCCTACGCGATCGATTAATTCCGTTGAATTCCATAGCAAAGTCGAGCAACTGTGGGCGACTTTTCTTTCATTACACTATTGGTATTAATGCTGAGACTATTAAAGAAATCATTCAAGCCTTGAGTTTTAGATCCATCTTTTTTACCTCCATCATCCCACTCTTTCCAGGCTGCTGGTACTTGGATCGATCGAGCTACCAAATCCGCAGTCAAATAATATAATCCTCGATCGATCTTCGTCGGATCGAATTTCATCTCTACCCCCAATTTATCATTAGCTAAACTCGAACTAATATCTACAAGCGATTTATTACTACTATCTACAAATGCTGGCTTATCTCGTTCTTCATTATATTTTTTGACTTGATACCTAGCTTCGAGTTGAGTTGGGATTGCTGTATCGGGATTAGCTTGATAGTTGAGAGTATATTTTATCGCTTGTTTGTCGGGATTACTATTCTCATTTATTTCTAAAAATTGAATCGGTTGTTCGCCGTTCTCCATCAAGAATCGATCTTGTGATAGTGAGTCAGGAGAGCTGACACCCTTGGGCAAATTGTCTTGAGCGGCTGTCAAATAACTGGGACTGGTAATAGTTCGATCGGCTGTAAATATAGTCAGGTTCGATCGATCTTTGAGCAAGCTATTACTATCAGCAGAGCGAAGCGTTTTGGCAAAATCAGCGATCGCCTCATATCTACCTAAAAGTAAGATATAAAAAGGACGACCATTCGTAACATTACCAGTATATTCATAAGCTGGCGCATTATTAGGTGGATAAACCTTTCCCGCAAATTCACTACGGATGCCCCAAACAGCTACAGCATAGCCATCTCTTTTGAGATAGTCCTCCAAGATCTGCTTACTGACTAGGTTGACATCGCCATCATCGGGTTGTAAATCGGTGACAACTGCGATTAGTCGATCGCCTTTAACCGTCTTGAGATCGGGAAAAGCATCGGCTATTTTACTAGTTTGTCCGGTATAAAAACTAGTGCCAAAAGATTTTTGAAACTCTGTGCGATCGATCGATTTACGACTATTATCGATCCGTGCATATTCGACACCACCAGGAGCCGCTAGAGAGACTCGATCGAGTAGTCTTAAAGTTTGAATATAACGACTATTGGCATCTTTGGCATAGCCCACCATTGAAGCTGAACCATCGAGTGTGAGGATAACTTTACTTTTATTAGCAGCCGTACTTGCCGCAGTTTTAGCTTCACCAAGTTTACAGGAAAGAGCAATATTACCATCGGCAACCTTACCACCCTCTGTAGTACCGATCGCTTTGAGGTTTTGTTGACAGCCTGTAATAGTCAGCAGAAATACAAGTAAGGCTGGATAGTAAGCGATCCGATATTGGGGAGGTAGAAAACTCATGTGCACCACGAACTATTAATAATACCTCTACACTTTACACCTCACGCTGAGTAGAATCAGGACAAAAATTTTCAGCTCACATCTTGCACTAATCTATGAGTGAGTGTAGGGTGTGTTAGGCGGAAGCCTTAACGCAACCTTGGTACCACTATGGAACCGATCTAGGATTGCCGAAATAGTCTAGTTAAACTGGAATAGCCATTGGCGTTTTTAACACTGTCGGAATGGCGGCTAAGATCCGATCGATAATTTCCTCAGTAGTGCAATTTTGAGCGATCGAAATATGCAGATCGGCTGCTGCATATCTGTGGCGACGTTCTGCCAGAATTCGCTCTAATTTGGGCTGAAGATCTTCAGGGGTGGCTAGGATCGGTCGGCTGGTGTCGCCCTGAAGACGTTCGACGATCAGATCTACAGATGGATCTAGCCAAATGACTAAGCCTTGATGTAGGTGGTTCCAGTTCTCACGCTCGATCGCGATCCCGCCACCTGTAGCCACGATTAGCCGTGTATGAGCAGAGACTTCGGCGAGTACTTGGGTTTCAATTTGCCGAAATTCTGCTTCGCCAACGGTTTGAAAAATTTCGGAGATACTTTGACCGACTAATTTTTCGATGGTAGAATCGGTATCTAAGAAACTATAGCCTAAACGCTCGGCAAGTAATGGGCCAATGGTACTTTTACCACAACCCATCATCCCGATTAAGTAGATATTCAGTCCTTGCAGGTCAAACATATTATTTAGTAGGTCGCGGCTTTACCCACGCGCGGTTATTTCTGAGTCAGATCTACTAGTTCGAGTTCGCTCAGACGAAATGTGACCATTTTCTCCCAGTTACCACCTTCAAAGACCACCGCCGCTTTTCCGTCGGTGACTCGTTGGACGAATCCTTTGAAGCCGTAGTAGATATCGTTAATATTTTTGACGCGAATGGTCGAACCTGGCAAAATCATGGGGCGATCGCAGTTAAACTGGTGAATAATTAATCTCTAGTTTAGCTTAAACAGATCTTTACCGATCGCCACCACGATCGCGAATACGACCTTTTATTCTATTTGAGCGGGAGTCAGCAAGCAGATGAGATTGTCATCTTTAGTTTGGATTGCTTTGCGTTCTTCCCGCAATTCTTTCATCAATCTTGTCACTGTCACGCGAGTGGTGCCGATTGCACTAGCAATTTGGGCATGTGTGAGTGGAAAAGGTAAGAAGTGTCCTTCTGTACAAGGTTCGCCAAATTCTTCAATCAATAGGGTTAAGTAGCCAAGTAATCGTTCGATCGTGTGGCGTTGTCCGAGGGTATTTAACCATAATAATTTCCGCTGATGTTGATAACGGAAGGAGTCCAAAATTTCGCGGCGAAAACTGGGGAAATTTTCGAGATCGTGCCAATACATCCAGAAAATTGCAGTGTTATCTGTATGTGCAAAGGCTTGAAGCGTAAATGGAGATCGCTCGACGATTTCAAATGGTTGTCCCGCGCCTACAAAACCCAGAAAAGTTTCATCGCCGCTGTTAAGTTGAAATTCGATCGGGGTAGTATTTTGGTGTGGATAGGATGGTGGAGCTGCTTGAGCCGTTCCAGTGAGGCGGATCGTACCACGTTGGACTAGATATAATAATCCCGATCGAGTCGGAATCTGAGCATCTTTAGCAAATGTTCGATAGCGATAATGTTCTTGCGCCCAATCTAGCAGTCGATGCCAAGTTGAGAACGAACGTGTATTATTTTTTGGCGGGGTAGGTGATTGCATAACAAACCAGCATGACGATACATGATTTTTAATGATTCTACATATATTTTTATGTAGTAAATCAATTTTATTTTAGTCTAGAGTATACTTAATTTTTAAAATTTAGGTTTGGATGCGCCCGATTTTTCCTGTTTCCAGCCCGATCTTACTACCCTTGGCACCGACAATTGCTGGAACAATTGCTAATTATTTGGAGTTGATGACTCAGGAAATTTTTGGACATTTATCACATAACTGTGACAATGTTGTTCCTAAGTTACCACCAGATTTGTGTGGACACTGGCAATTTGAGCAATCGCTGAAGCTTGTCACATCCTCACCATACCAGTATGTCAGCACGATCGCGCACCGATTGGCAGCAAAATCACCATTCACACCAATGGAAATCTGTCACCACCTCCAACCGCCAATCGGTGTGGCGATCGATCCTCGTTCTTGCCTAGAGCTAGGTTGTTGGTTTAATGATGCTGGCTATATTTACTTTGAACTTACACCGAAATCGATCGCCTTGTGGCTCAATTATATTCATGACTTGCCACTGACTATCGATCCAACAGCGCGATTTTCAGCACCGACAATCGCCATCTACGCTCATGCCCGCTGTTGCTCGGTACTCCAATTGGCTCAGAGCGAGAAATTAGTGGCAATCACCGCTGACTGGCAAATTAGCCCCGATCTCAGTTGCCTTGAAAATACATCCACAGCAGAGTTAAGCAGCATTTTGAACTATCCAGCCCAACAGCGGCTGATTCATGCCTTGATGGCAGTTTTAGATGGAATCTATCGCGATAATTTGCGGGTTGTCTCACCCCAACTACCGAGCGGCATCGTTGGCGTAGTTCGACTACGCTCACCACAAGTAGCCGCTCCATTCCTGCAGAACGCTACGCCAACGGCGAATCGCCCAGATTCAATCGCCCAGATTCGATCGCCAAATTGGACTAAATTAACGCTCGATCTGGCTCAGAGCTGGCTGGAATTTTATCGTGACTGTCGCATTTTTGGAGATGTCCAACGTCAAAACCCACAGCTAGCAATTGCCAGATGTGGGTTAACCGCGATCTCCCGTCGCTATTTACAGGTGTTATTGGAAAATTATCTGGGCATTAGCGCATTGAGTCAATTGTGAAAGCTCACATCTTGCACCAGAATATAGATACTAGTAAAACCGTAGATCTAGGGTACCCACAAGGGGCACCCCTACAGGTTAATTGTGTAGGGGTGCCCCTGTCTTGTCGTTTTTTTATTCGGGGGGAACCCCCGAATAAAAACGCCGCTTGTGGGTACCCGTGGGTTGTGGCAGTAATAGTAGCTGAGTATTGGTGCAAGATGTGAGCCTACTCATCTCCAGCCATTGCCGATCGACCTTGTTTGCCCAGACGCACAGTTAAAAAGTAAACTAGAGATAAGGTATAAACAACCAAACCGAGGATTCCTAGTAAGCTGAGAAATGCTGGTTGGGAGTTGGCGTGAAAAAATTGGTAATAAAGCCAGGATGGTTGAAACCAAGCCTGACAGGAATCTGTTTTGGCAGTACCAAAGGCACACGATAGAAAGGGGAGGAGCGCGATCGCACTCAGAGTAGAATAGAGTGTAGTTGCCCATCGCCAAGACAAGAATCCCAGCTTGAGCGGAGTAGCAGGTAGATCGTTAATTTCTTCATTGAGATCTGCCCAAAACCATAACGACAGGGGAATCAATGCTTGTCCGACGAAGGATGTAATAAAACTAATCGGCACAGAACCAATCTGTAAATATACCGTAATCGCCAGTAGACTAGCTACCCGCCAATAGATAATTAATAAGCTTTGGATTACTGCCGTTTTTTGAGCGAATGCCCACAATAGGAGAATCACCGGAATTAGTACTGTAAATATTACTGCCAATCGAAAATCCATCCAGATTAACGGTTGAAACCATAATTGAGCTTGATTAGGCATTGGCTAGATCTAGAAATAGGTAGTTTGCTCCTGTTGATGGGTTTCGATGTATTTACCCAATCCAACAGATTTTATTTTCCAATCTTGACATATATTCTACCGATTCCATCATCTAGTGGCTCTGACTCGATCGTGTCGATCGATTGTATAGCAGCCGCCAGGGTGGTTAGGATAGATCGCCATTCCTGCGAGAAGCCTTTGGATCTGTCACCACTGGAGTTGTAAGTATCAAAAGATAGAGATGAGATTGGCAATCTAGCTAAAGATTAAATCAAAAGATAGAGATGATCTTTAGCAATTTGTGTCACCATCTAATTAATAAAAAACTACTTTAAAAATAACATTTCATCGCTAAAAAATATGAACAGCACCTGCTCCAAAACTGACTTATCACTAAAAAATCATGACATCTAGCCAAGCCGACCCAGATCTGCGGCGACAAGCCATCACTGCTGTTGCTATTGTCGCTAGTATTGTTGTCAATACTATTTCTAATATCTTTCCACCCAATGGTGTCAATGTCGGCACTCTCTCCAATACCCTCTTGGCTCCCGTCCAGGTTACTCCCGCCAACTATGCCTTTGGGATTTGGGGACTGATTTATATCGGGTTGATTGGCTTTGGGATTTATCAATTCCAATCCACTCAACGACGGAATCCCCGCTTACAACGCACTGGTTATCTCCTGACGATCGCCTGTGTGTGTCAATGTGCTTGGATTTATCTTTTCCTTGCTCGTCAGTTTCCATTATCGGTCGTCGCGATGTTCGGG
Source organism: Chamaesiphon sp. (assembly GCA_026785875.1). GTDB lineage: Bacteria > Cyanobacteriota > Cyanobacteriia > Cyanobacteriales > Chamaesiphonaceae > Chamaesiphon. Next base: position 5,849 of record JAJAZF010000378.1, read on the forward strand.
ATTCTGCTGTCGTTGATTGGGATGTATCAACGTTTAGGCATCGGCGAACAGCGCGTCTCCCAACTAGAGCGATGGTTGGTGGATATCCCCATCAGTATTTACCTGAGTTGGATTAGTGTTGCCACTATTGTCAATGTTGCCAGCACACTCTATGTCGCCAACTGGAACGGGTGGGGAATTACGCCGACTGTCTGGACGGTAATCATGATGATAGTTGCTGCCGCGATCGCTACTGTCGTCATTATCCAACGTCATAACACTGCTTATCTGCTAGTCACCGTCTGGACATTAATTGCGATCGCGATTCGCCAATTCAACACCCCGCTCATCGCTGTGACAGGCGCGATCCTGGCTATCTCCTTGATTCTGTTTAGTATATCGATCGGATACAAACCCTTTATTAGAGCACGTTGAAACCTATCACAGTTTGGGCCAGGTAAATGAAAAGGCACTACCCTTGCCTAGCTCCGACTCCACCCAGACTGAGCCGCCCTGAGTTTCCACAATTTTTTGGACGATCGCCAAACCAATTCCCGTTCCTTTATTATTGTTGCCGCTGACTAGTGTTTTAAAAATACCGAAGATCTTTTGGTGATGTTCTGGATCGATACCTGGACCATCATCAACAATCGTAAATTGCCATTCAGATCCGAGATCCGTTACCAAAACTTCCACCCGACCATTGGGGCGATCGTGATACTTAATCGCATTGCCGATTAAGTTGGTAAAAACTTGTTTTAGTAGCAAAGCTGGAGTCTCGATCGTCGGTAGATCCGCAGCAAATAGCACCTGGAAATTGGGGGGAGGTGCGAGGATATCGACCACCTGTGCCAGTAATTGACCGATATTCGTCGGGGCGGGTTCGATCGTTTCTCGCCCAATCCGCGCATACTGAAGTAAGCCGTGGATTAGTGCAGCCATCTCCATCACTCGCTCCTGGATGAGATCCAATTGCTGCTGATTTTTAGCTGGAAGTTTGTCACCCAAATCTTCAATCAACCACTGTGCAAGATTGGAAATCCCGCGTAGGGGGGCTTGTAAGTCATGGGAGACAATATGTGAAAAGTCATTTAGTTCTTGATTGCGCTCTGACAATAAATGGCTGGTGTGAGATAGACGCAAATTAGTTTGTTCGATTTCGAGCATTCGCTCGCGCAATTGATGCTCGATCGCTTCTTGAGTTACCAGAGTGGCTTTGATGTCTGCGACTAGCGCGGCTTGTTGAATGGCGATCGACATTTGCAGCGACAGTCGATCGAGTATGTTTAGCTCGTCAGCGTCCCACTCATGCACCGTTTGGCAATGATGAGCAACTAGTAAACCCCATAATCTCGGCTGACTCGCTGGTGAAGCATCTCGCACCAAAATCGGCACGGCTAAGACTGCTTTGACCTGGAATTGTGGGCATCTCAGGAAATCATAGTCTGTCCAATTAGCCGACTCAATATCGGAGATCGCCGTCTTGTCCCCCTGCAAGTAGCGTTCGATCTGGTCTGCTCGATCGGCTGGAGAGTTACGATCCTGAAGATAACAGCCTAGTGTCGCCGACCACCCAGACAGCACCGACTCAGCCACAATCGTCCCACTCAGACCGGAACCCAAGCAATAGACTACAGCCCGATCGCCGCCTAAAAGTTCGCGG